>DREN01000434.1 GCA_011051075.1 Deltaproteobacteria bacterium
CTCCTGACTGTCGGCCACGGCAACGATGATCTCGGACAGGACTGGCTCATGACCATGGATAATAATGTTCACATGATCTTCCTTCATAATGCCGAGATTGGCCTCGGCCTGGAGGGGAGAGGGGGTCCCGAAGAGGATATCCTGTAGATCGGTGGCCAGCATGGAACCGCCCCATCCGTCGCCAATGGCGCACCTTGTCCCCTGCTTGATAAGGTTTTTGTAATCCTGGTCAACCCCCATATGGGTCCGGTGCATGATCTCCACGATCTCCCGGTCTATATTTCTCGGCAGCACACCCTGTTTTTTCCAGATCTCATACCGGGCTTCAGGGGCCCTCTTGAGATAGAGGAGCTCTCCCTCAGGTTTGCCCCATTCCCTCAACGCGGTGTCACCGACCTCAACCGCTATTTCATCCAAGTCCCGGTCAACCTCCTCGCCATCCACCTCCACAGTCGTAGGGATGCCGAGCGCTTTGGCAACAGCGACCAGTTTTACCGTATCTTTAATCTGATATGCGTCGGTCTCTTTCCTGGCCGCCGACACAAAAACCTCGGCCACGGAACGTCCATGATCGGAATGGGCTGAGGCCCCTCCTGCTATCATCCGGATAAAGTTCCTTGCCGCGATGGTATTGGCCGTGGCCCCGCAAAGGCCCTTTCTTTCGTCTTCGCCTTCAATGCCCCCCTTTGGGAGGGGGAGACGGCAGGGTCCCATGGCGCAGTTCTTACAACATGTCCCCTGCATTCCGATATTACAGGGTTTCATGGTAAGGTTCCTGTCAAAGATTGTCTCAACGCCAAGCTCCGTTGCCCTTGCAATCATCTCCTGGGATGCAACATCAATCGAGGCCTCAACCGGATCAACAACCTTTTTCTTCTTCTCCAGTTTCACCACCTTTTTCTTCTCTTCTGCCATTAGAGGTTCCTCCTCATGATTATAAATAAAGATTTGCGATTTATCTCGGCTGTTTCATATATCTATGTCAAGTGCCTACACCGCTGACCTAGATACGGAAATCAGGACTTAAGATTCCTCTTGTGTATCCTGTCTAACTGCTCCACCATCTTTTCCAGCATACCTTTCTGAACCTTCGCGGGGGTCATTGAGACTTCTTCAACCTCTTTCGCGGCCCTCAGGGCTTCTCGTTTTTCCTTCTCCTTTGCCCTTTTCTCCCTTATCTTTTCCTCCTCCGCCTCTCTCCTGGCAACCTTTTCAGCCTTGGCCCTTGCCTCTGCCTCGGCCCTGGCTTTCTCCTCTGCTTCTGCCTTGGCTTTCGCCTCGGCCTCGGCCTTGGCCTTGGCTTCCTCTTCAGCCTTGGCCCTGGCCTCTGCCTCGGCCCTGGCCTTCTCCTCTGCTTCTGCCTTGGCTTTCGCCTCGGCCTCGGCCTTGGCCTTGGCTTCAGCCTCTTTTTCCGCCTCAGATTTGACCGCCTCTTTCGCCTCAGGCTTTGCTTCCGCCTTTTTAGCTTCCTTTTTTACCTCTTTCGGGGCGGCCTTGGGCTTCTTGGCCGCCTTTTTCTCCGGAGCAGCCTTTTCCTTGGCAGCAGGCTTCTTTTCGGCAGCGGCCTCACCAAGATCAAGATCGGGCTCAGGTGAAATGGAAAGAAGATCGGCCTCTTCCGGTTCCAGGTTCTTGGATATCTCCTCCACGTCGCTGGCAGCTCCGCCCTTAATCATCAGATCTATAAAGGCCCTTGTAAGGCGCACACTTTCAGGGTGGCGCAAGATTACGGCGTTGGATCCACCCAACAGGTAGGCAACCGCCGCAGTACACTCCATAAGAATCGCCCGTCTCTCAGGATCGCCCAGGGTAGGCCCCTCCTCAATACTCTCACCCGCCTCCTTACACTTCCAGATCTCATTGCCGAGATTGTTGATCATGGGTACCTGGAGCTTGTCATCCTCCTGGGTCAGGGCGGCCATCTTTATCCGTTCCATTACCGAATAGCTGTACTCCAGGCCATATCCAAGTCCCCCGGTGGTAGGATCAATCAGTATCTTCTCAGATCCAACCCCGAGGTTTCCAAGTAGAATATTCAACTGCTTGGCCAGGTTGACGTCTATGGGTGAAGATGCAACTATGGTGTGACCGTAACCAAGGGCGCTGGCGCCCACACCCTTGTGATTGGCCTCTTCCACCGGACCTAAACCTACATTCTTACCTTCGCACAGTTCTGAGATCTTCTTTAAGACCTCCTCATCCTTCTGGTTGTTTGCCGTGCCCCATACCACCAGGGGTACATCTATTGCGTCGGAAACCTTTTTGGCAAC
This sequence comes from Deltaproteobacteria bacterium, assembly GCA_011051075.1. Classification (GTDB taxonomy): domain Bacteria; phylum Desulfobacterota; class DSM-4660; order Desulfatiglandales; family Desulfatiglandaceae; genus Desulfacyla. The sequence continues at coordinate 2,271 of DREN01000434.1, forward strand.
CTCAGCGGCTTCATCGGCACCCCTGTCCATGCCGTTAGGGTCTGTGCTCTTGAGCTGAAGGACTATGATGTCTGCGCCATACTCGTTAACGCACTTCTTTGCCCATGCCTCAGGTGAAGCGATAACATCCTTAAACGGCTCAACCGCCGCTGCCGGCCATTCCTCTGAAGGGTCATAATCCCACACCTCCATTGCGATCCTCGGGGGATTCGGCATGCTTCCCTCGAAGAGATGAAAGGGGTACGATTCTTCCCCTCCAAGCTTTATGGCGCTGCTCCCAGCTCCGATTTCGGTCTCCCCTATCTTTCCAGAGTAGGGCTGTTCAGGAATCTCAAAAGCCAATTTCCTTTACCTCCTTGCTTAAATTTTCTCTGCCTCTAAAAAAAGCGGCCCGCCTGTTCCAGCCGCGTGGAACTTCACCCCACCACATATCGAACCCTGCCTTTGTGAAAAATAGAACAAAAGCATGGTAAAAAAATACCTCTGCCCATGAGGTGTGTGTCGGCTAAATTAGATGAACCTAAACTCATTGTCAAGTATTTTTTATAGGGATTTTAAGATGTTTCACCACCCGCACCCATACCCTATATTGTGTTTAATGGAAATACCAATACAACATATGGGACCAAATATAGTATAGCCTTTAAGATAATGTTTTTGGGGACATCCATTCCATTGCATAAAGAGAAAACCGAGGTTCATTGAGGTCAGATACTGGATACTGGTTTCTGGATACTCGATACTGGTTTGTGGATATCTGTGAGGAATCACCCCTTTTTTCATCAAGCATCCAGTCCCGCCTCTGGCGGGACCAGGATCAATCAGATAACACCTATGCGCTGGATTTAGGGCCTCGGAATAGATGCCCCAAAATGTTTTTCTAAGACAGTATAGAAGACAGATCTGCTCGAAGGTGTCCCTTCTTCAGTCTCACACTATTTTACCGAAAATCTCATAAGCCGCTTTAACCGCCTGGTTCTCTTCTTCAAGTTCTATGGTAGGTATTCCGTCCAGGTCAAATCTCTGAACGTCCGCATCCTCCGGCACCACCCCTGCCAGTTCCAGCCCGTACTCCTTGAGCACCTTATCCAGAGACCCCAACTCCCCATCCTTGGCCCTGTTGATGATGACCATCTTACGCCCGATATTAAGGGACAGTTTCTCTGTCAGATCTACGATTCTATGTGCCGCCTGCAGACCCCTCCTGGTCGGGTCTGATACTACAAGCAAGACCTCAATATCGTTTGTGGTGAGCCTGCTTATATGCTCCATCCCGGCCTCGTTATCCATTACCACATATTTGTAGTTATCAATTAGTCTTTCCAGAGACTGCGTAAGGAGCGTATTGGCAGCGCAGTAACATCCCGCCCCTTCCGGTCTTCCCATGACTATCAGATCAAAGCCATCGGTTTCAATAACCGCCTCCTGCAGCTTCATCTCCATAAAGATATCCTTTGTCATACCGGTGGAAACACCGGTCTTCATCTCCTCTCTGGCATCGCCCAGGGTCTGTAATACCTCCAGCCCCAACACCTCGTTCAGGTTCGAATTTGCATCCGCATCAACGGCAAGAACCGGGGTCTTTCCCTGGTCCACAAGGTATTTGATGAGCATGCCGGCCATTGTTGTCTTTCCAGTACCACCCTTCCCAGCCAGAGCGATCGAGTACGTCATAGCATCCTCCTACAGTCTATGGATTAGATTTTTATCTTAATTATTGTTGAGAGCCATTTCAAGGGTGGCGCTCAGAGACAGGCGTGTCCGTTCCCTTATCATCCACCCGACCCGCCTTAAAATCACTCATAATCCAGAGCAGAACCTAAACAGTTATACCAGTTACACCGTGAGGATTTTCATTGATGTTCTTGTTACAATTCTATATACTAATCCGATAAGCTATAAACCCTTAACAGTATGGCAACCATACGGCATGTCAGAAAAAAATAATATTTGGGACCGGATAAAGGGGAGTTTCAGGGCAGACATGCCTGAGTCTGAATTCGATACCTGGCTATCTCGCGTTTCCCTTAAAAAACTTGACCGGGACATTGCAGTCATAGAGGTTCCAAACAAGTTCGTGGCCCGCTGGTTGAACGATAACTATCGAGACCGGATTCAGACGGCCTTCCGGAAAGGTTTTAACACCACCCCTCAGGTCTCTTTTATATTTCCCACGCCCTCACGGGAAGGGGGTGTTGGGGAGAAGCTATCTTCCATTGATCCCCATCCTAATTACGCGAAGGTTCTCAACCCCCTGAACACCTTCAGCAGCTTTATTACAGATAACAGCAACCGCCTTGCCTACTCCTCCGCCCTGGAGATCGCGGAGAGGCGTTCTAATAACTACAACCCCCTTTACATCTTCAGTAAACTCAGCCTTGGGAAAACCCATCTCCTTCATGCCATAGGCAATATGGCCGTAAAGAACGATCCATCTGCAAACGTAATATACCTTTCTACCAGAAGCCTTGTAAAAGCTCTGTCTGCGCCTCACATAAAGACCGACAACGATTATCTTTGGGAAAGGTACGGCGACCCTGATCTTCTCCTTACCGACGATTTACACCTTATGGCCGGTCATAAGAGACCCCAAGAGGAGTTTCTCGCCCTGTGCAAGTCTGTTCTGGAATCTAATGGGCAATTAGCAGTAGCAGCCTCCTACCCACCAAGTAAGATACCGCATCTCCTCCCGGAGTTAAGGTCTAGACTGGAGTGGGGTCTCATAACCGAAATCCAGAATCCCACCCTTAAAACCAAGACCAGAATCATTAGAAAATCAGCAAGCCTAAAGGGATTGTCCCTATCTGATAATGTTGTTTTTTTTCTTGCCAGCACCACAGACAACCTGAAGGACCTACACTGGTACATGGAGGAACTTGAGGGGTACTCCTCCTCTCACCTGGCTCAGGTAGATATATCGGTGGTGGACTCAATTATCAGGAAAAAATCCCTGCGCTCAGATAATATCGACCTCAGGCAGATCCAGAAAGCCACGGCTGAGCACTTTAACATCCCCCTGACCGATCTTCTTTCTGACAAAAGGGAAAAAACCTTCTCATATCCTAGACAGATCGCCATCTATCTGAGCAGGAAACTGACTACCCTCTCTCTGAAAGAGATCGGAAGTTCTTTTGGAAACAGGCATCATTCCACTGTCATATACACCATAAAACGTATTGGTAGGATAAGACAGCATAATAATGACATAGCTAACGACATCAATATGATACAGACGGATCTGATCAGAAACAAAGGGGTTGAGTTCTATCGATAAAACTGTTGAAAAACCTTTCTTTAAGGCACCATAGTTCCTGTGACTGTAGGGAAAGACTAAATCTTTAATAAACTATGGTATAGAAATCATACTTGTATTTTGACCAGATAGCTGAGTAATTGACAAATGGACATGGCTTATTAAAATGATTATCTTTATAAATCTTAAAAACATAATAATACAGAAAGGCCGGAGGAAATCATGAAAATTGAGATTGAAAGAAGCGAGTTACTGAAACCGGTTTCAAGGGTTCAAAGCATCATTGAAAGAAAAAGCAGTATGCCGGTCCTTTCAACGGTTCTTTTTGAAGCCTCCGGATCAAATGTCCGACTCTCAGCGACAGATCTTGAACTTGGTTTCCAGGAGATAATACCAGCCCAGATTGTCCAGGAGGGCAGTGTGACCATATCGGGCAGAAAACTGTTCGAGATATTGAAGGAAAGTAAGACAGAGAGATTTATAATCGAAAAAAAGGAAAATAACTGGGTTTTTATCTTTGACGGGGTGGCACGCTTTGATCTGGCATCTATATCTCCCGATGAATTCCCCACATTTATCGAGCCTGAAGGTGTCGCAACCGTTGAAATGGAGGCAGAGACCCTTGCTGATATGATAAATAAGACGATCTATGCAGTCACCATGGAAGAGGCGGGCTTCAAACTTTCCGGGGTCTTTACTGAAAAGGTCTCAATCGGGGGGAGGAGTTTTCTCAGGATGGTGGCCACAGACGGACACAGGCTGTCACTTATCGACAAGCCGGTTTCAGACGTTGATGTTCTGGAACTTGGAAAAGGGGTGATGATACCGAGAAAAGGGATGAGTGAGCTGAACAGACTGGCATCTGAAGGGGAGAGAGTGGAAATAGGCTTCAAAGAAAAGGAGTGTGTTGCCAGACAGAACAATGCTCTGTTGGTCATCCGACTCCTGGAAACAAAGTTCCCTGACTATCAGGCGGTAATACCGGATGAATCACCCTTTCCAATATCCTTGAAGAGGTCGTCCCTCTTAGAGGGGATGAGAAAGATGCTTATTCTCAGTAATGAGAGGTATCGTGCGGTAAAAATTACCCTTGAAAGCGGTATCCTGGACCTGGTTTCAACTAACCCTGATCTTGGGGAAGGGCAGGAAAAGATAGAGGTGGAATTCACAGGAGAAAGGATAGAGGCGGGCTTTAATCCAAGGTATTTTGTAGATGTTCTCCAATCAATGGAGAGCGAAATCATAACCATGGAGTTTACAGACAGTGCCAAGCCCTGTGTGCTTAAGGGAGAAGCGGATCAGGGATTTACGGGACTGATCATGCCCATGAGGGTTTAATGTAATGGAAGAAAACAGCAGATACAAAGCATCGGACATTAAGGTCCTGGAAGGTCTGTCTGCCGTAAGAAAAAGACCTGCCATGTATATCGGAAACACGGCCTCAGGGGGGCTGCACCATCTGGTCTATGAGGTTGTTGACAACAGTATTGATGAGGCCCTTGCCGGATATTGCGACCTCATTGACATCAAGATCTTCAGTGATAACAGTGTGGGCATCAGGGATAATGGCCGCGGTATTCCCGTGGATATGCATGAGAGTGCCAACATGCCGGCCCTTGAAGTTGTAATGACCAAACTTCACGCCGGGGGTAAATTTGATAACAAGACGTATAGAGTTTCGGGTGGGCTTCACGGGGTAGGGGTATCGGTTGTAAACGCCCTGTCCGAATACCTTGAGGTGGAGGTATACCGTGACGGAAAGATCTACTTTCAGCGTTATGAAAGGGGAGAAACCAGGAATAAGCTGGAGGTAAGAGGGGAGACCGAAAGGACCGGAACCAAGATCCATTTTCTACCTGATTCCACTATCTTTGAAAGCTTGGGTTTTGATTTTGAGACCCTGGCAAAGCGCATGAGAGAGCTGTCGTTTCTTACAAAGGGACTGCGCATAAGAATAGCCGATGAACGAAGCGGAAAGAAAAGAGACTTCTTTTACGAGGGTGGGATTAAGTCTTTTGTGGAATATCTGAACAAGAACAAGGAGGTTCTCCACGGGGATCCCATCTATATCACTGGAGAAAGGAGCGGCGTACTCATAGAGGTGGCCTTTCAGTACAACAGTTCCTATAAGGAGACTCTGTTTACCTTTGCCAACAATATCAATACCCAGGAAGGTGGGACACATCTGATCGGATTCAAATCAGCCCTCACCAGGAGTATCAACCAGTACCTGCAGAATTCCCCTTTGGCAAAGAACTTCAAGGAAAAACTGACCGGAGATGATGTGCGGGAGGGACTTTCGGCGGTTATCAGTGTCAAGCTCTCCGAACCACAGTTTGAGGGGCAGACCAAGACAAAGCTTGGTAACAGTGAAGTCCAGGGGCTGGTGGCAAGTCTTGTTAACGAGGGGTTGGGAACATTTTTTGAAGAGAACCCTCCGATCATAAAGGCTATACTTTCGAAGGTAATTGATGCGGCCAGGGCCAGGGATGCTGCGAGAAAGGCCAAGGAACTGGCAAGGAGAAAAGGTGTGCTGTCCGACCATTTCCTTCCTGGAAAACTGGCCGACTGCCAGGAAAGGGATCCTGATAAGAGTGAGATATTCATTGTGGAGGGCGATTCTGCTGGAGGCTCGGCAAAACAGGGGCGAGATCGGAGAAATCAGGCCATTTTACCGTTAAAGGGGAAGATTTTGAACGTGGAAAAGGCCAGATTCGATAAGATGATATCCAGCGAAGAAATACGTACAATGATTGCAGCCCTGGGCACAGGGATCGGAGAAAAGGAGTACAACATAGACTCCATAAGGTATAGAAAGGTGATAATAATGACAGATGCTGATGTGGATGGGGCCCACATCCGTACACTCCTTTTGACCTTTTTTTTCAGACAGATGCCCGATCTTATTGAGAGGGGGTATCTCTATGTGGCCCAGCCACCCCTTTACCGTGTTGCCGATAAGAAACAGGAGATATTTATCAAGGATGAAGAGGGCTTTAAAGACTTTATCTTGAAACGTATCTCCCAAAACGAGGTGCTTGTTTTGGACCAGGGCAGGGAGGTGTCGGGAGAGGAGCTGATCTCCATGCTCAGTCGTCTGGTAAGATTTTACGAGGGACTGAACAAACTTTCGAGAAAGGGGTTCAGCGGGAAATTCATAGAATCCGTCATCTTGAGCGGTGCCACAGACAGAGCACGGTTTAGGGACAGGGGTTTTATGGAAGAACTTTTCATCAAGCTCGAAGAGAACGGCTTCAGGGTAAGTGATGTGATTCCTGGAGAAGACGATGGGTATTATGAATTTTCAGTAACAGAAACCAGGAATGGAGGACAGGAGTTTAAGGTGGACTGGGAGTTCCTGTCATCGCCGGAACTCAGGCAGGTTATGGGGCTTAGCCAGGACTTTCGGGACCTGAAGATGGGTGGTTTCAGGGTGGCCGGAGAAGGGAAAAGGGAGTTTGAGGATCCGGAGCAGCTCTTAAACGAGTTTATGGAAAAGGCCAAAAAGGGCCTGGGTATTCAGCGGTATAAGGGCCTGGGAGAGATGAATCCTGATCAGCTGTGGAGTACCACCATGGATCCTGAGAAGAGGACCCTGCTGAATGTAACCGTGGAAGATGCTGTTGAGGCAGACAATATCTTTACCATCCTCATGGGTGACAAGGTTGAACCGAGGAGGGAATTTATAGAGAAGAATGCATTAGAGGTTACTGAACTGGACATATAGTTTATGGAATTCAGATCTCGTTGAATAGTTAAGTGGTTAAATGGTCGAGTAGGAAAATATATTCTACTATTTCAGGATGTTATGGCTTTTCAAATGCTGACTGTCCAATTTTCAAGACAATCATGGGTATGATTAATTATAACAACGACTTAACCACTTAACCACTTAACGAGGTCTGGAATTAGGGCGGGATAGAAAATAGTTCAGGTTTTTTTGAGAGTTGGGAGAAGTAGGGTGTTATGATTTCGGATCTGGAGCACAATACTGTAAGCATAGAAGATGAGATGCAGAGATCTTATCTTGAGTATTCGATGAGCGTTATTGTGGGGAGGGCCCTGCCTGACGTGAGGGACGGCCTCAAACCGGTTCACAGGCGAATACTCTATGCCATGCATGAGTTGAGGAACTACCACAACAGGCCTTTTAAGAAATCTGCTAGGGTTGTAGGTGATGTTATAGGTAAATATCATCCGCACGGTGATACCGCCGTTTATGATACCATCGTGAGGATGGCTCAGGATTTTTCCCTGAGGTATCCCCTTGTAGACGGACAGGGGAATTTTGGGTCAGTAGACGGAGACCCTCCGGCGGCCATGAGGTACACGGAGGTCCGAATGACCCGTGCTGCCCAGGAGCTCCTCTCTGATATCGAGAAGGAAACCGTTGATTTTGTGCCTACCTATGACGGGTCTCTCTTGGAGCCGGTTGTTTTTCCCACCAGGATACCAAATCTCCTGGTGAACGGTTCAGGGGGGATCGCAGTGGGCATGGCCACAAATATTCCCCCGCACAATCTGCGGGAAATCTGCGATGCCATAATTAAGGTAGTAGATAACCCTGAGGTCGGATTAGAGGAACTGATGGAGACACTGCCTGGGCCTGATTTTCCAACAGCCGGGTTTATCTTCGGGAAAAGGGGGATTAGAGAGGCGTACAGCACCGGGCGCGGTATTATAAAGATAAGGGCCAGGGCCTTTGTTGAGCCCTTTGGACAGGGCAGGGAGAGGATTATAATCTCTGAAATCCCTTATCAGGTGAATAAGGGGAAGCTCCTGGAAAAAATAGGCCAGTACGTGCGGGATAAGAAGATAGAGGGGATTTCTGCGGTAAGGGATGAGTCTGACAGGGACGGTATGAGGATCGTAGTAGAGGTGAAGCGTGACAGCATGGCGCTTGTTGTCCTGAACAGGCTTTACAAGTTTACCTCCCTTGAGACCTCCTTTGGGATTATCCTTCTCGCCATTGTAAACGGTCGCCCCCAGGTCCTCGGTATCAAGGGTTTTATAGAACATTTTATAAAATATCGCAGAGAAATTGTCGTACGAAGGACCATTTATGAACTCAAAAAGGCAGAGGCCAGGGCCCATATTTTAGAGGGGCTCAAAAAGGCCCTGGAACTCCTTGATGACGTTATTGAACTCATAAGATCCTCCTCCGATGCAAGGGAGGCAAAGGCGCGGCTCATCGGGGAGTTTGAGTTCTCAGAAGTTCAGGCCCAGGCCATCTTAGATATGCGTCTGCAGAGACTCACCGGGCTTGAGCGTGAAAAGATAGATTCCGAGTACACCGGACTGATGAAAGATATCACAAGGTACAGGGGGATACTTGAAAATCCGGCTAAGGTCCTGGACATAATAAAGGAGGAAGTGACGGAGATCAGGGAACTGTACGGGGATGAGAGGAGAACCGAGATCCTTGAGCATGTGGATGATATTGACATGGACGACCTGATAGCTGAGGAGGATATGGTCGTAACCATCAGCCACAGAGGCTATATAAAGAGGAATCCTATCGGCCTTTACAGGGCCCAGCGGCGTGGGGGCAAGGGTCTGACCGGTGTTAAGCCCAAGGCAGAGGATTTTGTGGAACACCTTTTTGTTGCCTCTTCCCATGACTACTTCCTGTTTTTTACCAACAAGGGCCGGGTTTACTGGAAAAAGGTCCATGAAATTCCAGAGGGGGGACGCATGTCCAAGGGAAAGGCCATTGTGAATCTCCTGGATCTCAAGAAGGGAGAAAGAGTGGCCACTATCCTGCCCGTGAGGGACTTTGAAGAGGGAAAATACGTGGTTATGGCCACTAAACAGGGGCTGGTCAAGAAGACAGAGTTGAGGGCCTACAGCCACCCAAGGTCAGTAGGAACAATTGGAGTCAAGATCCGTGAGGGGGATGAACTCATAGCGGTGCGTGTTTCGAGTGGGGAGCAGGATATTTTTCTTACCACGAAAGAGGGGAAGTCGATTCGGTTCCGGGAGTCGGAGGTGAGGAGTATGGGAAGGATCTCCAGCGGTGTTATCGGGATCAGGATGGAGCCTGAAAACGCGGTTGTGGGCATGGAGACCATAAGTGAAGGGGCCACCATACTGACGGTAACTGAAAACGGGTACGGTAAGCGGACAAGGACAGATGAGTACCCCAGACAGGCCAAGGGCGGCAAAGGTGTGTTTACCATAAAGACAAGCCAAAGAAACGGACCGGTGGTTTATTCCTATCAGGTTAGCGACCAGGATGAGCTGATGATAATTACCGGACACGGAAAGATTATAAGGCTGCGGGTAGCCGATATATCGGTCATAGGAAGGAATACCCAGGGGGTTAAACTGATTAACCTTGGACAAGGGGAGAAGGTCGTGGGCGTGGCCAAGCTAATGGAAGAAGAGGGGACAACAGGGTCTCGAGAATCAGGAGAGATATATGGCAACGATTCAACCCAAGGGTGAAAAGGTGCGCCAGGCTGTAAAGTGGATTTCAGAAGCACGGCTGCAAGACGCTAAGATCAGCCTTTCCCTTCTTATCCAGAGGGCCGCGGGAAGATTCAACCTTTCCCCAAAGGATGAAGAATTTCTCAGGTCTTTTTACGATCAGGGGCAGACAAAATGAAGCCCGTGAGTTTTCAATGAATTGATGTGATCAAACCCTCTTCCCTGATATGAGAGAGGATGGCTCGTGTGGCCCGGGAGTACAGATTGAAAATAAGGGCCATAAGAACGGTTCCCATCAGGATGGGGACCCAGGAACCCCTTTGCTCAAGATTGGTTAGACCGATCCACAGGGATATAAGGGATAAATAGGTAATAAAGGCGGCCAAAAGACCGCTGGAGATAACGGTGCACCAGGCCAGGAAACTCTTAATGAAAAGAGACCGCCCTTCTTGCCTCATTTTTTCATCTGTTCCAGGCGTGCGGAGAGGAACCGGACCTGGTGTCTGAGGTTTCGGTCGGTCTTCATCCTGTGCTCCACAAGCTCTATGGAGTAGAGTACTGTGGAGTGGCTGCGGTTAATGCCCCTTCCGATCTCCTCGAGGGTGGTGCCTGAATGCCGGCGGCAGAGGTAGGCGTAGATGTTGCGTGGCAGCACATGGATCTTTTTTCTGGACCTGGAGCAGACCATCTCCCTTTCAACGTGGTAATAACCGCAGACCAGGTTGATGATATCCTCGGGGGTGATGGAGCACTCTCCTGAGACCAGGGCCCCCACCACCTCCCTGGCCAGGTCCATCTGGATCCGGTCCCCCATAAGTTCCACCCTGGCCTTCAGGCACTTGAGGGCGCTTTCCATCTGGCGTATGTCCCGCTTGAGACGCTCGGCCAGGTAGTGAAGGACCTCATCAGGCAGGCTCACCCTGTACATGGCGGCCTTTCTGGTGAGGATCCTGACCCGGGTCTCATAATCAGGGTCAGAGATGGAGGTGACCAGACCCGAGGTGAGCCTGGAGGCGAGCTCCCTTGACATCCTTGGGATCTCCTTTGGGGGGAGGGCGCTGGTGAATATGATCTTCTTGTTCTCCCCTGCCAGGGCGTCCAGGGTATATCCCAACTCGGTCTGGATCTTCTCCTTGCCCCCAAGGAAATGGACCTCTTCCAGGAGAAGCACGTCACACTCACGACGGTAGCGCTTCTTGAACTCCTCGATCCGTCTGGTGCGAAGGGATGAGATCATCTCGTTGGTGAAGTCCTCGGCGGTCCTGTAAAGGATCCTGGCAGAGGGGTTCTTTTTAAGTATTCTGTGGCCTATGGCCTGGGAGAGATGGGTCTTGCCCAGGCCCGTACCGGCTAACATGAGCAGGGCGTTATAGTGGCAGGGGCCATCCGATGCAATGGTCTTTGAGGCGGAGTATGCGAACTCGTTGGACTGGCCCACGATAAAGCGGTCAAAGGTGAAGCTGCTCTTGAGCCACATATTTCTCCGTGGCGCCCCCGGGGGAGCCAGGTTGGGGA
>DREN01000097.1 GCA_011051075.1 Deltaproteobacteria bacterium
CAGGTGGTGGCCCTTAAGACGGAGAAAGAATCCAAGTCCGGGGATGAAATTCCCTGGAAATATCGGGATCACGCCTGGTTTGTGGCGGTGGCGCCCGCTGAGAGGCCGAGGATTGCAGTAGCGGTCTTGATCGAGCATGGCGGCCATGGTGGAAGCGCTGCCGCTCCAATCGCGAAGGAGTTGATAAAGGCCTATCTTGACCAGGAGAGGAAGGAAGAATCCCAGGGAGAGGTGCGGGGTTAAAAAGGTATGCTTGACCGGAGACTGATACAGAATTTTGACTGGGTTCTGCTCCTCCTGTTGCTGTTTCTGGCGGGAATCAGCATCCTGAATCTGTACAGCGCCACCTATCCTATCCGGGATATGGGAGGGGGTGAGATCTTTACCAAACAGATCTACTGGTTCCTCATCGGATTTGCCGTATTCTTGCTCATGACCACCTTCAACTACTACGTGCTGGAGCGTCTGGCCTATCCCGTCTATTTTGTTGCCGTGGCCCTCCTCATCCTGGTGCTGATTACGGGGAAGGTCATGTCAGGGTCCCAGCGATGGCTGAGCCTGGGACCGGTTTCCTTTCAGCCCTCTGAACTGGCAAAGATCGCCATTGTGCTGGTCATGGCCAAGTTCTTCAGCGACAGGGGAGAAAACAGGGAGTTCAGGTTGAGGGACCTGTGGCAGCCCCTTATCCTTACCGCCGTGCCCTGCTTTCTTATCCTGAAAGAGCCTGACCTGGGTACCGCCCTTTTCCTGGGAATGATATCTGCCTCCACGGTTCTCATGGCAAAGGTGTACTGGAAATCGCTGATCATCCTGGTCTGCTCCACACTGTCTGTGGTCCCCCTGGTATGGTTCGGACTCAAGGAGTACCAGCAGAAACGGATCCTGTCGTTTCTCAGCCCCGGCATGGATCCCCTGGGATCCGGATACCACGTCAGTCAGTCCAAAATAGCCATAGGCTCGGGTCAGTTCTGGGGCAAGGGGTTTCTGAAGGGGACCCAGACCCGGCTCCACTTCCTGCCCGAGCAGCATACGGACTTTGCCTTTTCGGTCCTGGCCGAGGAGTGGGGCATGGTGGGATCGGTCCTGCTCCTCCTCATCTACCTCTTCATCATCCTGTGGGGCCTCAACATTGCAAAAAGCTCCAAGGACAGGTTCGGCGCCATGGTGGCCGTGGGTATTGTAACCATTATCTTCTGGCAGGTTGTAATAAACGTGGGTATGGTCACGGGTCTCCTCCCGGTGGTGGGAATCCCCCTGGTCCTTTTCAGCTACGGTGGCTCATCCCTGATTTCAACCATGGCTGCCATGGGGATCCTCATGAATATAAGTATGAGGCGTTTTATGTTCCAGTAGCGCCGTGGAGCCGGAACAGGGAAGAAACGGCTTGCGGCATGGCTTCGTTAGAGATAGTGTCAGTTTAAGGAGGTGATGATATGCCTTTTGAGATTTCTGAGATCACGGTGCAGACCACCGGAGACACAGACGTTGTTGATCTGACAGGCCAGGTAATGGCCAGGGTGGAAAGGTCGAACCTGGAAAACGGGGCAGTCACCCTCTTTATTCCCGGTTCCACCGCGGCCCTCACCACCATCGAGTTTGAGAGTGGAGTCATAAACGATCTGAAAAAGGCCATAGAAAGAATGGCCCCGCAGGATATGTACTACGAACATAACGAGAGGTGGGGGGACGGGAACGGCTACTCCCATGTACGCGCGGCCATTTTCGGCGCCTCCCTGCGTATACCCGTTATGGGGGGCAGGATGACCCTGGGCACATGGCAGCAGATCGTTCTCCTGGATTTTGACAACAGACCCCGTAAGAGGCGTGTGGTGGTACAGGTATGGGGGTCCGAGGCAGCAGGGACGGCCTGATCAGAATCGGGCCCCGCTTACCCCCTATTCGTTCTCTCCAGTTTGAGCCGTACAGGGTTGTGCCTGTCTCCGCATTCCACTTCAATCACATCACCCTGCCACCAGGGGAGGTTCCCGCCGAACTGAAGAGATGGTCTTGTTTACCGACTTGAGGACGTCCTCCGGGATTACACGGGTACACCCGGCAAAGACGCACACGGTCATGAAAAGGATCGCCGTCATCTTCATGGGGAGACCTAAAAACCAAACCCTATGCCTATGCCGAAACTCACCCTGGGCTGCGTATCCAGGGCCTTTTCCACCGGCCACAGGTAAAGCTCTATCCTGTCAATGACCGGATAGGCATATTCGATCTTGTCCAGGGTGCGTAGCAGATCTCCCGCCACCCTCCCCGCTACGGTAATCTCCCTCCCCTCGCGGTAGATGGCAGGATCAAGGAATCCCGGCGCAGAGATAATGAACCTCCCACCCGATTCATCATCCCCCATTGGCCGCATCTCCTCGTCCAGGGGACGTTGAAGCATGATTATCAAGGTCTTGTCAGCGAGGTTTTCAGTCTTAATGATGCTTCCTCCCAAGAGAACGGTCTTGCCGGAAAAGGCTGCAGAGTTTTTCAACAGGCTGGCAAATGTGATCCCTTTGTTCACCTGTTTTACCGTTTCAGGGGAAATCACCTTTGCGCACGCACCGAACCACAGCGCCCCTATCAGCAGGACCCACAGCAGTTGTCTCTCGTTGGCCTGATATTCCATTGGCCCGTCTCCCTTTCTGTCAGATCCTTCAACTGCTCCCCGATGCTCGGGGACGGGGAGCATTACAGGACCTCTTCACGGTAAAAATCACGCGAGGAATCCCATCCGGATTTTTCACACCTCTCTATCCATGCCTTGACCCTGTCCCTGCCGTAGGCCTCCTCCCATGCCCTCAGGATCTTTTCCACCGGAATATCCTGATAGACCCCGTGGTATTCAACGTACTCCATGAACTCCTTTTTTTCCAGGTTGTACAGGTGGAACAGGGAGTCTTCCCGGCCGTTAAACTCCAGGGGGGCCACGCGATGTCTCTCGCACAGCTCCCTGTTGAAGGCCGGGGTGGCCTTGACCCACTTCCCCTCCAAGTAGAACTCTACAAAGCCGTGATACACGAAGAGGTCCGAGCCGAGAAACTCCATGAGCTGTTTTGTGGCCAGATGGTTTCTAACGTCGGCAAAGCCCACCCGTGAGGGGATATGACAGGCCCTTCCAAGGGCGCAGAGGAGAGAGACCTTGCTGACACAGTAGCCGCGGCCGATCTTCAGGATATGGCTTGCCCGGTAATGCTCGGGCAGATAGAAGGGGCAGTAGGGATCGTACCAGATACTGTCTCGAACCGCGTAGTAGATCTTGACCGCGCGCCCCACACTGTCTCCTGCCCCGTCCGTGACCCGGACAGCGTAATCGATTATGGATGGATGGTCGCTGTCAATAACAGGGGTAGGATCCAGGTATCCAGGGTCAATCTTGCTCATGGGCTCTGCTCCATATGCCGCTGGGCCGGGGTGGGAACGGCCCTGCCCGGGGACAGTCCCATCCGGCCTTGTTTTTGTGTGGCAGTTTTTCCTTGACACATAGTTACTTTGTAGCTAAAATGTAGTCACATTTATCCTGATATCAACTGTAAGGATTTCTAAAAGGGTATTCATATCAGATAGTTGTTGTAAATTTTGGGCCCATTGGAATATGAAGATAAGTTTAACAGATATGCCCGAAGAAAAGAAACAAAAAGTTGGAAAAGAAGGTACGCCAGCAGAGGCCGGGGGCAAGGTGAAGTTGGAGGTGTACGGAGAAGAGATGGTTGAGAAAATCGTCAAGCTGAGCGGGAACAGCGGGAGGGTGTATCTTCCCCCGGACTGGGTGGGATGCAGGGTGAAAATCATAAGGATCGATTAGCTGAAATTGCCCCATGGATGAACTGAACAATATAAAGATAAGAAAAATAAGGGCTGAAGACGCCTCTCACATAGGAAGTATCCTGTCGGCCATTACCAAATCCACCACGAACATCGATTTCAGACAGGTCATTAAAGACCAGGTCCGGAAAGATGAAGACGTGAGCTTTGTCGCCGAAGTCAACGGCAAAGTCGTTGGTTTCATGATCAGCTACATCGTGTGCGGGGGCTTCGGCCTTGAAAAGGGGGCCTGGATTGCCACTCTGGGTGTTGATCCCAAGTTCATGGGCCGTGGGATCGGTAAGAGGCTGGCAGAGGAGATACTCCTGGTATACAGGGAAAAGGGGATCAACGATATTTATACCTCTGTGCGCTGGGATTCCGTTGACCTCCTCTCCTTTTTTAAGACACTGGGTTTTGACCGGAGCAATTTTATTAACCTCAGAAAGGGCCTGGGCTCTTGACTGCCCGTCCGGCCAGGCCGGTACGGGGATGGGCAACTGCCCTGAAGGCAGCTAAGGCGGCCTTTCTGCAGGTTGAGTTTAAGGGGGTAAAAAAGTGAGGTACGCAGAGACAGGGTTTAATTTGGAAGTTGATCTGACCCGGGGAAACATCGAAAGGGTCGAGACTGATCCACGAGACACGGAACTTTATCTGGGGGGTCTGGGGACCAACGCCAAGCTGCTGTGGGACAGGGTCCCCCCTGAGGTTGAAGCCTTTTCCCCTGATAACCTACTCATATTTGCCGCGGGTCTTTTATGCGGAACTCCTGCCACTGGCTGTAACCGTACCATTGTTTCCACCATTTCTCCACAGACCAAGTTGATGGCCTTTTCCATGATGGGAGGGTTCTGGGCACCGGAGTTGAAGTACGCAGGCTACGACAAGGTGGTTTTACGCGGCAAGTCTCCCGATCTGGTCTATCTCTGGATAAACAACGATAAGGTGGAGATACGCGACGCCTCCCACCTCCGGGGTAAGGGTGCCAATGAAACAGCGGTCCTTATCAGGGAGGAACTGAACGAGCCCAAGGCCCAGGTGGCCTCTATAGGGCTTGCCGGTGAAAACAGGGTCTTTTTTGCCTCCATCGAGCAGGGCAGGTCCAGCGCCAGCCGACAGGGACTTGGCGCCGTTATGGGGGACAAGAATCTGAAGGCGATCGTTGTCCGCGGAACGCGTGACATCAACGTTGCGCGGCCCGAGGAATATATGGAACTCTGCAACGAGGTACTGGAATACATAAAATTTCGCAACGAAAACCCGATTCCGGGAGTGATGCCAATACTGACCGGATTAGGTTCGCCCCAGGAGATGCAGGTCCATGACGAGAAGTGGCACACGGAGAACTTCATGTGGGGAAACTCCCGTGTGCGCAGAAAAGGCTTCTGGACCGACGAAATCGAAAGGGCGTGGACCGAAACCATGGAGAGCATGCGGACGCGGCTTATCAGCTGCTACAACTGCCCGATGAAATGCGGAGCAACCATTTCTCCCCCGGGATCTCCCACATACATGATGAAATGCTTCTCAAAGCTCACCTACACCATGGCGGCCATGTCAGACCTGGATTTCGGTCTGAAGATAGCCCAGCGGGCTACCGAGTACGGCCTGGACGGGTTTTCAACCCCTCAGGTCATGGCCTTCGCCCTTGAGCTTTATGAGGATGGAATCCTGACCGACGATGATATGACTGGGATCCCCTCCGGCAACGATGAGAGGTTCTTCTGGCTCCTGGACAGGATCGTGCGGCGGGAAGGGATAGGCGATGTGCTGGCCGACGGCACCTACTGGGCGGCCCGGAAGATCGGCAAGGGGGCCGAGGCCTATGCCCACAACACCATCAAGAAACACGAGCAGTTGCCCCTCAAACTCTCCATGCTGAACCCCATCTATTTCCTTATGTACTCAACCGGGGAAAAGATAAACATAACCCAGATCGAAGGGCAGTTCCCCCAGGCCCCGTGGCCCACAAGAGAGGAAAGAGAGGAGTTTGTAAAAGATTGGATCCAGGTTCCCGATGAAAGGTTCAAGCAGTATCTGCTTGACTGGGAACTGCGTGGGGAAAACTCGATCCCCTACTACCCGACCGTTGAAATGTGCTGTGATATTGTTGACTGGCAAGAGAGGATGCACTACATCGATGATGCCCTTGGGATGTGCGCCGGACTTTCGTCGTTTCCCCTGAAGCCCCCCTATCATATTCACAACTATCCGAAGTTTATCTCTGCGGGGGCCGGTATAGAGATGGATGAGGAAAAACTGACCCAGGCAACCAGGAGGTACCGGACCCTGGTCAGGGCCAACAACATAAGAAGGGGTATGAGGAGAGCTGATGAAAAGCCTCCGGAGAACCATTGGAAGAAGAGATTCCCCGAACTTGAAAAGGAACTTTTGGACACCTATTACAAATTTAAAGGGTGGAATAACGATGGTATTCCCACAAAAGAGACCCTGCACGAACTGGACCTGGACTACGTTGCAGAGGAGTTCGTGAAGAGGGGAATCCTCACAGAGGCCGACGAGTCCCCCAAAGAGGACCCAGGGCAGAATGAAAGCAAATAGAGCGGAGGGCGTGAACCTTGAAGGGTGACAAGAAGACGAAAATTGTAAAAACCATAAAGATCGACGTTGATAAGTGTAACGGGTGCCGGGCATGCGAGGTGATCTGCTCAGCCTTTCACGCCACGCCCAAGTACAGCAGCAACAACCCTGCCAGGGCCCGTATCAGGGTCGTTCGCGACCCCCTGAGGGACGTATACGTGCCCGTGTATGCAGGGGATCATACGGTGGCCGAATGCGCTGGAAGGGACAAATACACCATTGACGGGAAGGAGTACGACGAGTGCGCCTTCTGCAGGGCCTCCTGCCCTTCCAGGGATGATTTCAAGGAGCCTGACTCGGGCCTCCCCCTGAAATGCGACATGTGTGAGAGTGATCCTCCCCTTGATGAACCCCTCTGTGTCCAGTGGTGTCTGGCCGACGCCCTCGTCTACGAGGAGAGGGAGGAGGAGGTTGAAGAAGAGGTGGAGCAGGATGAGATGGAGGCGGGGCTGGAGGCGCTGGCGACCAAGTACGGGTTGCAGAAGATAATGGATACCGTTGCCCGCATGTCAGTATCAAAGAGTGCCTGAAATCTTAAGAGGAAAGAAGAGGGTTAAATAGGACAGTGGAGACTGTAGCCGACTTCAAAGAGATCGTAGAGGTCATTAAAGAGAGCGGTGGTGATCTCTTCAAGAGATGCTTCCAATGCGGCCTATGCGACGTTGTCTGTCCGTGGAACCGGGTCATAGACTTCAGTATGCGGAAAATAGTCCGGCAGGCCGTCTTTGGTCTTACCGAGATAGAGAGTGATGATATATGGCGTTGCACCACCTGCGGGAGGTGTCCACAGAAATGTCCCAGGGATGTGCAGCAGATAGAATCGGGGATGGCCCTGCGAAGGATCGCCACGGAGTACGGGGTCTTTCCAACCCCTGTAAAACCGATTCGAACTGTGAGCGCCAGCCTGGTGGGTGAAGGGAATCCCCTGAACGAAGAGAGGAAAAAGAGGGGAGAGTGGGCAAAGGGCCTTTCCGTAAAGACCTTTTCAGAGGGGATGGAGATCCTCTACTTTCCCGGTTGCTACCCAAGCTACGACCCCAGGGCGAAAAAGGTGGCCAGGGCCACTGCCGCTATCCTCGATCGGGCCGGGGTGGAGTTCGGGATACTGGGACCAAAGGAAAGCTGCTGCGGGGAAAGCATCCGTAAGGCTGGTGATGAAGACCTGTTCAAACGTCTTGCCAGGGAAAACATAAAGACCTTTATCGACAACGGGGTGAAGAAAATCCTCGTGAGTTCTCCCCACTGCTACCATACCTTCAAAAACGAGTACCCCGAGTTTATGGTGGACTTCGAGGTGATCCATATGGCCCAGTTTCTGTGCCAGCTCATGGATGAGGGGCGGTTTGAACTCAAGGGAGAGTACAAAAAGAGGGTTACCTACCACGACCCCTGCTATCTTGGTAGACATAACGGCATTTATGAAGAGCCCAGAGAGATCCTGAACAAGATCCCCGGTCTGATTTTAAAGGAGATGCCCGAGTCCCGGGTGGACAGCCTCTGTTGCGGTGGAGGAGGGGGCAGGATCTGGATGGAGACGCCCAAGGGTGAAAGGTTCTCCGATCTCAGGATTGAACAGGCCCTGGCAGAGGGAGCCCAGGTACTTGCCACCTCATGCCCCTACTGCATTACCAACTTTGAAGACAGCAGGTTGACCATGGAAAATGGTGAAGCCATCGAAATAAAAGATATTACCGAGATTGTCCGGGAAGTTATTGAGGGAACCGAAGAAAACCTGTGAGGACATGGAGAAGTGGAAAAAGCACTATTAGAAGAAGAGGAAAAGATCCAGCAGCTCTGTAAGAGTCTGAAGGATCGTAATTTCGGGGACGTAATGGTCGTAGGAGGTGGGATCAGCGGGATTCAGGCCTCGCTGGATCTTGCCACTGCCGGTTTCCGCGTATACCTTGTGGAGAAATCCCCTGCCATCGGGGGCCACATGGCGCAGCTTGACAAGACCTTCCCCACCAATGACTGTTCCATGTGAATACTCTCACCTAAACTGGTCGAGGTCGGCCGGCATCCAAACATTGAGGTCCTGACCTACACGGAAGTGGAACGTGTGGAAGGGGAGGCGGGAGATTTCAGGGTAACCCTGGTCAAGAAGCCCCGGTACATCATAGAGGAGAGGTGCACGGGCTGCACCACCTGTGTGGAGTACTGCCCGGTGGAGTATCCAGATCCGTTCAACCAGGAGATCTCCAACAACAAGGCCGTCCACATATACTTTTCCCAGGCGGTTCCCCTGATTACCTATATAGATGAAAGCTGTCTCTACCTGAAGGAGGAGAAGTGCCTTATCTGCCAGGGGGTATGTGAAAATGCGGCCATTGACTTCAGTCAGGAGGCTGAGAGGGTAGAGATAAGGGTGGGGGCCGTTGTACTCTCGTCCGGTTTTGAACCCTTTGACCCAGGGGTCAAGGACGAGTACGGCTACAGGACAATGGAGAACGTGGTAACCAGCATGGACTACGAACGGCTCCTCTCCTCCACCGGTCCATACGAAGGGGAAGTGCGTCGCATCTCCGATAAGGGACACCCCCAGAAGATCGCCTGGATTCAGTGCGTTGGTTCCAGGCGGGTCACCGAGGGAGATAACAGCTACTGCTCGGCCGTCTGCTGCACCTACACCCAGAAACAGGTGATTCTCACAAAGGATCATAATGCGGGGGCCCGGTGTACCATCTTCCATAACGATATCCGCTCATACGGCAAGGATTTTGAGCGGTACTACCAGAGGGCCGAGGAACTCCCGGATGTGCGGTTCATTAGAAGCTACGCATCGGTGGTAAGGGAGATCCCGGAGACCAAGAACGTGGTGGTGAGATACGCCGATCCCCAAGGGGGAGTCAAAGAGGAAGAGTTTGACATGGTGGTCCTCTCAGTAGGCCTCAACCCCCCTTCTGATCACAGGGAACTGGCAGAGAAGTTCGGAATCGGGCTGAACACCCACGGTTTCTGCAAGACCCTGCCCGACAAACCCATGGAGACCACCAGGTCGGGCGTTTTCACAAGCGGGGCCTTCCAGGGTCCCATGGATATCCCCGAGTCGGTCTTCTCGGCAAGCTCGGCCGGGTCCCGGTGCGGTGAATACCTTGATCAGAGGAGGGGAAGGCTGACCACGGAAAGGTCCTATCCGCCGGAAAAGGATGTCTCGGGAGAGGAGCCGAGGATAGGGGTATTCGTGTGCCACTGCGGGGCCAATATCGGAAGGGTGGTGGACGTCCCTTCGGTGGTTGAATATTCCCTGACCCTGCCACACGTGGTTCATGCCCAGGAGCAGCTCTTTTCCTGCGCCACCAATTCGGCAAGGGAGATAACCGATACCGTTAAAGAGAAGGGCCTCAACCGGGTGGTGGTTGCGGCCTGCAGCCCCAGGACCCTTGAACCCTTGTTCAGGGATACCCTCCGTGAGGCAGGGATCAACCAGTACTTCTACGACATGGCCAATATCAGGGAGCATAACTCCTGGGTTCACTCCAAGGAAAAGGAAGACGCCACCCTGAAGGCCAAGGATATAACCCGCATGTCAGTGGCCAGGGCCGCCCTCCTTGAGCCCCTCCAGGAGATAGACCTGCCCGTTAACAGTGAGGCCCTGGTAGTGGGTGGCGGGCTTGCCGGAATGACCTGTGCCCTGAGCCTGGCCGACCAGGGCTTTGATGTCCATCTGGTGGAAAAGGAGGAGGAGCTGGGAGGGATGGCCCGGAGGATCCACTACACCCTTGAGGGTATGGATGTTCAGGCCTACCTCCGCGGTCTCGTTTCAAAGGTTTATGAACACCCGCTTATACACGTATCCCATGGCGCCACAATCACCCGGGTCTCCGGTTATATAGGCAATTTTATAACCACGGTGGAGTCTGAAGGAAGGGTCAAGGAGATCAAACATGGAGCGGCTGTCATCGCCACGGGCGCCCGGGAGTATAAACCCACCGAATACCTCTACGGGGAAGACGAGAGGGTGGTTACCCATCTGGAGTTGGAAGGGCTGATCAGCAGAGACGAGGAAGGCCTCTTGAGGGCCCAGACCCTGGTGATGATTCAGTGTGTGGGGTGCAGGCAGGAGGATAGAAATTACTGCAGCAGGGTATGCTGCAGCCAGGCCGTAAAGAACGCCCTCAAACTGAAAGAGAAAAACCCTGGCATCGACATCTACATCCTCTTCCGGGATATGAGGACCTACGGGTTCAGCGAGGATTATTACCGGGATGCGTCCAACGCCGATGTGAAGTTCATCCGCTATGAACCGGGCGATAAACCCCGGGTGGAGGCGGCTCAGGAGGGTGGACGAGCGGTCCTGAGGGTCATGGCGACAGATCCCATCCTGGGCGCCCCCCTTGCCATAGACACCGATTACCTGTCTCTGGGGGCGGCGGTCATACCACCTGAGGAAAACAGGGAACTGTCTCAGTTGTTCACCATTTCTCTGGGGCCTGATGAGTTTTTCAAGGAAGCCCATGTGAAGTTAAGGCCCGTTGAATTTGCCACGGACGGGGTTTTCCTATGTGGCACCGCCCACTACCCAAAACATATCTCAGAGGCTGTCAGCCAGGCCTACGGGGCGGCAGGCCGGGCCGCGGCCCTTCTCTCACGGGATTCGGTCACGGCCTCCGGTTCGGTGTGCCAGGTAAATGAAGATTCTTGCGTTTCATGCGGAGCATGCATATCGGCCTGCACCTACGGAGCCGTGGAGTTCCGTGATACGCCCCAGGGCAGGAAGGCCTGGGTGAACCCGGTGCTGTGCAAAGGTGACGGGCTCTGTAATGCAAAGTGTCCCACAAACGCGATCCTTCTCAAGCATTTCACCGATGATGAGATTTTGACCCAGATCGATGCGGCAGTGGGAGATGTGTAGATAAAAGGCGGCATCCTTCATAAAAGCAAAAAGGGGTTAGGCTGATCTGTAGGTGCGGATTTATCCGCACATGGATTCCGCTGTGCGGCTGAAGCCGCACCTATATTTTGCAGGTACAAGTAATTAAAAAACTGTACGTGTAAACCGAGAAATGAAGGGTGCCTAAAAGGAAAGGCGATACTTGACCGGCTGCGGAAAAGGGAAATATCCAGCATCCAGAAACGAGCCCGCCATACTACCGGCGGGTAAATATCCAGCATCCAGAAACCAGCATAAGAGGGGAGAATCAATGAGTACGGGAGTTACTTTCAAGCCCAAGATCCTGGGCTTCATATGCCATTGGTGAGCGTACGGCGCTGCTGACATGGCTGGAGTTTCCAGACTGCAATACAGAACAGAGGCCAGGTTTATCCGCGTCATGTGTTCCGGCCGTGTGGATCTTGCGTTTGTGATCAGGGCCTTTTTGAACGGAACAGACGGGGTGTTCATAGGAGGGTGCCGTCTTAACGAGTGCAACTACATCACCCATGGAAATTACGACGCACTGGCCATGGTCCTCCTGTGCAGAAAGATAATGGCCAGGATAGGACTGGACCCGGAGAGGCTGAGGATCGAGTTCATGTCCTCGGGCGATGGTATTCTCTTTACCCAGGTTATCAACGATTTTGGAGAGAGGATCAGGGAGCTGGGCCCCCTTGGCAAGGCCGAGGGCATGGAACCGGACGATCTTAGGTTCAGACTTGAAGCGGTGAACAGGCTGATCCCCTACATCAAGCTGGTGGAAAGGGAGAGACTCAGGGTCCCGCATAAATCAGAAAAAGAGTACAGGGAGTTCTTTGCAAGCGACAGGGTGAACGCTATCTTCGATGAGCTGATCGGGAATAAACTTGCCATGAGCCAGATCCTTCTGCTCCTGGGGAAGGGGCCCCTTTCGACCGGAGCAATCTCAGAGACCCTGGGGCTGACCCCGTCTCAAGTTTCAAGGCATATGAACAGTTCATCGCGACAGGGGCTGGTCAGATACGATGAGGCCCGCAAGAGCTTTGCCCTTGCATGAGAACAGCAGGCAGGGCACTGAAATGGAGAGAACATAGGGACAAGGGGCATGGACAACCATAAAATCGATCAGATCATTGATAAGTATCAGGGTGAGGCCAGTTCACTGATCCAGGTGTTGCTGGAGATTCAGAGAAAGCATAACTGGCTTCCCAAGGAGGCCCTGGAGAGGGTCAGTGAAGAACTGGAGGTTCCTTTAGCCAGGATATTGCACATAGCCACCTTTTACAAGGCCTTCAGCCTGGTTCCCAAGGGCCGTCATACAATCCATATCTGCATGGGCACGGCCTGTCATGTTAGGGGGGCGCCCCGGGTCCTGGATACGGTGCAGGATCTTACAGGGATTAATCCGGGCGAGAGCGACCTGGATTTGAAGTTCAGTCTGGAAACCGTTAACTGCCTCGGCTGCTGTGCCCTGGGGCCGGTCGTGGAAATCGATGGAAAGACCCACGGTAAGATGGGACCGGCCGACACGGCAGAGGTGTTAAAAAACTATGAGTAGGGGAAGATTATGGCGCTGTTAAACTCGCCTGAAGAATTAGAGGAGTATAGAAAAGGGGTATTAGCCAAAAGAGACCCGAACTCACCCTGCATCTCCATATGTGTGGGTGCCGGCTGTATTGCCTCCGGTGCGGACCGGGTCATGGCCGCATTTGAGGCAGAGATTCAGAAGCAGGGATTACAGGCCACCGTGGATACCAAGGGAACCGGGTGCCCGGGATTCTGTGAGAGGGGACCGGTGGTTGTTATCTATCCAGAGGAGATATGTTATCTGGGGGTAACGGCTGAAGACGTCCCGGAGATTGTCTCAGAGACAATAAAGAAAAACAGGGTGGTTGATCGCCTCCTCTTTGTTGATCCTGCCACAGGCGAAAAGGCGGTCCACGAGTCGGACATTCCGTTCTACAAGTACCAGGAGCGGATGGTCTTCGGCGCCAACAGGAGGATCGACCCCAAGAGTTTCGAGGATTATCTCGCCATCGGCGGCTGTCAGGC
>DREN01000026.1 GCA_011051075.1 Deltaproteobacteria bacterium
CAGAAGGACTCGGTGGATTACGCCCTGATCCGGCTACTGGTGGAGGACACCGACAAGGCCATCGACCTTTTGTCCAAGGGGGACTATACCTTTGATATCATGCCGGTTATTGCACTGGAGATAGATAACAGGCCCGGCAGCCTGGCGGAGATGGCCCGGAAATTCGGTGAAGAGGGGATCAACATCGACTACGTGTACGGCTCGGCCCTGTCCGGAGACAGTAAGTCCCTCTTCATATTCTGCCCCGAAGATATTGATCTGGCGGCCAGGATCTTCACAGATTAGGTCCCATTGCAGATCTTCAGGTCAACTACCCTGAGTTGAACCTTCTCAGATCCCCGGTACCTGTTCAATTCAGGGGTGAAAACCATATCGATCCTCCTGCCGTTCAGGGAAAAGCGATGGCCGAAGCTGAATCCGATTGCGTCCAGGATCGTACCTCCCTGGCGCACCCTCAGTTTGAGGTGACGGCCCCCCACCACACGTGAGCCCAGTACCTCAAGAGACCGGGATCGGAAGACCGGGTCGGGATTTCCTTCTCCAAAAGGGGCCAGGGCCATAATCTGGTGGATCATCTCCCGACTTATGTCGCTCAGGGACAGATCGGAGTCCACCTCAACGGCAGGGGTCAGGGCCTCCTCTGCCAGCTCTCTCCGGGCGAGCGCCTCTATCTCACTCTCCAGGATCTCAAGATTTTCCTCATCTAATGTAAACCCCGCCGCATGGGCGTGCCCGCCGAACCTCTTAAAGAGCGGGGGCAGGCGGCTCAGGGCCTTGTAAAGGTTGAACCCGTCGATACTCCTTCCCGAGCCGGTGGCGATGCCGTCTTTGACCCCCACAACCAGCGAAGGCCTGTGGTATTTCTCCACAAGCCTTGAGGCCACAATCCCCAGGACCCCCTGATGCCAGTTCTCTCCCCACAGGATAAGGACCCTTCGACCACCTAAGTCTTTGCGTGCCCGGATCATCTCCTCTATACGATCCAGGATGCTCTGTTCCATCTGCTGGCGCCGGGCGTTCTCAAGGTTGATCTTTCCGGCGAGTTCAGCGGCCCTCTTTACTCCGGGAACTGTGAGGATCTCCAATCCGGCATGGGAATCTCCCAGCCTTCCCGGGGCATTAAGACGGGGGGCGAGTCTGAAGGCAAGGTCATCGGTGGAGATCTCAGTATTCCTGACGCCTGCCACATCCATCATGGCCCTGATTCCAGGCCATCTTGAATCGGCTATCCGTCCCAGGCCCGCCCTGACAAGTATCCTGTTCTGGCCCGTGAGCGGTACCCTGTCCGCAACGGTCCCCAGGGCCACCAGATCCAGATACTCCCTGAGATCAGGCTCGGTCCGGTCTCTGAACCAGCCCTTTGCCCTGAGGGCGGCCCTGACAGATACAGACAGGAAAAAGGCCAGACCCACCCCTGAAAGACCTTTGAAGGGGAAGGGGCAGTCGGGCTGGTGAGGGTTGACCACCGGGCAGGGGGGCACGGGCCTCCCTGATAACTGGTGATGGTCGGTGACCACCACATCCAGGCCCATGGCCTGTGCCAGACCGACCTCTTTTGTCCCGGAGATGCCGCAGTCCACCGTAATGATGAGCCCCGTGCCGTTTCTCCCGATCTGCTCAACGGCCTCCCTGTTGAGACCGTAGCCCTCCTCCAGCCGGTTGGGGATATAGGCCTCTGCGGCAACACCTATGTCTGAGAAAAAATGGACAAGGACCGCCGTGGCAGTGAGGCCGTCCGCATCGTAATCTCCATAAATGGTGATCTTATCCCGGGCCTCAACCGTGGCAAGGATGGTCTTTACGGCCCCTTCCATCCCCTTCATGAGCATGGGGTCGGCCATCTGGGAGAGGCGGGGTGAGAGGAAAGATTGGGCTGCCCCGCTCTCCCCGATGCCGCGGTTGATCAGGAGCCGGGCCTGCAGGGGGGTAATCCCGGCCTCCCGGGCCAGTTCAGCGGCCCGGGGAGTCGGGGGTTTCAGTTTCCAGACTTTATGAGGGGACACCACAGGATTTCCATATGAAAGGGGGGATTGAGTCCGGTTTCGGGTCTCCCGGGTTCTTTATTCCAAGGGCATTCCATCAGACGGTGAGGAGTGTTTCTATGGCCTTCAGATCTTCAGGCACATCAACTTCAACCGAGTCGTGGGTCGTCTCCACTACCCTGATCCTGTACCCATACTCCAGGGCCCTCAACTGCTCGAGTTTCTCAAGACCTTCCAGTGTCCCCTCACCAAGGGAGGTGAACCGGGTGAGAAAGTCCATCCTGAAGCAGTAAAGCCCCAGATGCTTGTAATAGACCCCCTCGGGGCCTTGGTCGCGGCAGAAGGGGATTGGGCAGCGCGAAAAGTAGAGGGCAAACCCCTCCCTGTCTGTAACGACCTTTACATGGTTGGGGTTTTCAACCTCCCTTTTGTCCCTGATCCTGTACATCAGGGTGCTCATGGGCAAGGCCCTGTCGTCCATAAGCGGTTTTACAAGATCGGTCACAATGGATGGATGAAATGCCGGCTGATCACCCTGGATATTCACCACCAGATCATCACCACCGAGGCCCATTTTAAGGGCCGCCTCAGCGATGCGGTCTGTGCCCGAGGCATGTGTCTTGGCCGTGATAACGGCCATGCCCCCGAACTGTTCAACACACCGGGCGATCCGCTCGTCGTCGGTTGCAACGTAAACCCCTGAAAACTCGGGAGATAACAGGGCCCTTTCACAGGTGTGCTGAATCATGGGTTTCCCGTGGATAAGGGCCAGGGGTTTGCCGGGGAACCTGCTTGACTCGTACCTTGCGGGAATAAAAGCGGATACTTTCATCTGTCTAATAGTTGATGGTCTCGCATGGAGCAGCTCTTCGCTCAAAGACGCCAGGCGCGCCAACAAAATATCTTTTTAGAGAACTCAGTTCGCTTCGCTCACAATTGGAATGTTGGCAGCCGTTCACGGCTTGAAATTTGAAATTGGAAAGTAGTCCCGCAGGGCGGGATTAGGGAGATCGCTCCAAAATTGAATACGTTCATCAACAGCACAAAAGGATGAAGGCCAAATTTCTAATTTCAACGTTCCAATATTCCACCACTGCATTATTCCATGTTTGCGGCAAAAAGACCAAGACTTAATAAACCACCTTAATTTCAATAAATTATAGAATTGCCGAGACGTCATCATCAGTCCAGTAGGTGGCGCAGGCAGAATCGGACTCCCACGCCGTTACCCTCCTCACCCTGACGCCGGCGGAGTTAAGATTCTCAGAGAGCACTTCAAAGATATGGCGGGCGATATTCTCCGAGGAGGGTTCGAGGTTTTTGAAGGGCGCCAGTTCGTTCAGGAACTTGTGGTCAAGTTCAGCCATCACCCTCTTTGTCTCTCTCTTTATCTCCCTGAAATCCACGAGCAGGCCGTCATTGCCCAGATTCCTCCCCACAACAGAGACCTCAATCTTCCAGTTATGCCCGTGCAGGTTCTCGCATCCTCCCCGGATCTCTCTTAACTGGTGTGCAGCGGCAAAGTGGGAGGTGATCTTCAGTTCATACATGGATCCCCCGCTCCTCATCCGGCCTTTTCTTCCCTGTCGTCTTCCCGGGGCTGATCTTCTTCCTCTTCGCCTTTTTTCTTATCTTCCTCTACCGGCACATCCCCCTCGGCCCTGCCGCACTCGGTGCATTTACCGTCGATTATGATCCCCGTGCAGGTCCCGTCGGGGCACAAAACCCGGTCTTCAAGGTCAAAATCCTCGTCGTATTCGAGAAAACCCTCACCTTCTGGGTCCTGTTCCATTCCTTCCTTAAGGGGGCTCCCGCATGCCATGCAGTAGTTGGCCTCCTCAAAGACCGCCTCCCCGCACTTTGGGCAGGGAGACCCGGGGAGTTCCTTTTCACAGTGTGGACATTTCATGCCTGATAACCTCCTCTGTATTGAACGGGGGATTTTTTGCTGCAACAGGGAAAAGCCTGCAGAAAGAACCGTTTTCTGACCAGGGAGTATAGGGGAACGGGATTTGTGTGTCAAACATTTAAGGATTGCTTATGATCTTTCCCTCTGTGGCCACAGGTGCTATACTGGTCATTAATCTTGGGAAAAACAGGGGATCCCTGAGAGGGAAGCCACGAAAGGAGGCAGATATGAAAAGATCGATTTTTCTGTTGAAGGCGGTATGGGCCCTGTTTCTGTTGGCTTTACTCCTTTGCCCGGTGATCAATGCGGGAGCGGGGGAGGGTGGAAAAGTTCCGCTGAAACTCAGGAAGGTGGCCCTGTTCAAGAGCGGGGTAGGCTATTTTGAACTGCGGGGAAGTGTGGAGTCCGGGAAGGGGGTGAGGCTCCATTTCAGGCGTGAACAGATGAACGATATCCTGAAGAGCCTCACCGTACTCGATTCCAGCGGAGAAGGTGTGGACGGCTATGCCATAAGCGTGGTTTATGACAGCACAAAGACCGCAGAGCAGCAGTTGAGCGATTTCGCCTTTAATCTTAAGAGGGGGGATGGTCTGCCCCAGGTGCTTGAGCAGCTGCAGGGGACCAGGGTGGAGCTGATAGTGGGAAGCACTTCAGTAACAGGTACGGTGGTCGGGGTGGAAAAGCGGGTCTCCAGGGACAGTGAGATGGAAATCCCTGATTTTTACCTGTGCATTATGGACAACGACGGGCACCTGCGCAGTTTCAACACCGGTGAAATAGGGGCGGTGAGGTTTCTTGATAAGAGGCTCAATCAGGACATTAGCAGATACCTGTCAATCCTGTTTCAGAAGCACCGTAAGGATGAAAAGACCGTTGTCATCACATCTACAGGAGCAGGCATGGGGGAGCTTTCGATCAGCTACGTTACTGAGGTCCCTGTATGGAAGGCCACCTACCGGATAATAATCCCGGAGGATGGCTCGGACCTGAAACCCTTTCTACAGGGGTGGGCCATTGTTGATAATGTGACCGGCGAAGACTGGAAGGATGTCCGGCTTTCCCTGATCAGCGGTCTCCCCATATCCTTTGTGCAGGACCTTTACGATCCCCTGTTCAGGAAGAGGCCGGTGGTAAAAATGGAAAGGGAGGCCCTGATGGCGCCGCCGGTCCCGGAGGCGGGCATGCGCGCGGACAGGATGGCTTCTTTTGCGGCTCCAGCACCTGAATCCCCGGGCAAGAGAAGGAGATTGTCCGGGCCGCGAATGGAGATGAGGAAGATGGTCTCCGGTGAGTCGGAGTTTGACAGGAAGATGCGGGAGTTGAAGACAGACACCGTTACCATGGAGAGGGGGGAGATGTTCGAGTACAGGATCGTCCACCCGGTCACCATTGAAAGGAACCGCTCCGCCCTTGTACCCATTGTGGCGGCAGAGATAGAGGGTCAGGCGGTGGACCTTTACAACCAAAAGGTTCGGCCCCGCAATCCCCTGGCGGCCATAAGGCTCAAAAACAGCACCGGCCTGACCCTGGAAGGGGGCCCCCTCACCGTTTTCCAGGGGAGCGGGTATGCGGGTGACGCCCTGATCAAGACCTTCAAGCCCACGGAACAGCGTTACATAACCTATGCTGTTGACCTGGGTATCCTGGTGAACACCAAAACGGGAACCAAGACCGAGGAGATAGACCGGGTGATCATAAACCGTGGGGTTATCCGTATGAGAAGGGGAGTAGTTGAGACCAGGACCTACAACCTTGATAACAGAAACACCCGGCCGAAAACCGTTGTCATAGAGCATCCCTACCATCCTGACTGGAAGCTCCTTAACAGGGTAAAACCGATTGAGATAACGGACAACTATATCCGATTTCAGGTGGAGGCCCCCGCACAGAAGGTCACCAGTTTCAGCGTCAGAGAGATGAGGGAGTCCTGGGAGAGGATAATCGTGGGCAACCTGACGCCGGATCAGATAACCGTTATGGACCAAAAGAGGTACCTTACCAAGGGCACACAGAAGAAGTTGCAGGAAATTGTGGCCCTCAAGTCGAAGATCAGCACTATAAACAAACGCCTTGAGGCTATTCAGAAGGAACGGAAACAGATATTCAGCGACCAGAAACGGGTCAGGGAAAACCTCCGGGGCCTGGGACAGACCACAGGGGAAAGAGGCCTTCGGAACCGGTATGTGAAACTCCTGGACCAGCAGGAAACCCGCCTGGGGGAGATGCAAAGGAGAGAAAAGGAACTTAACAGGGAGCTTCGGATCAGACAGGAAGAGATGGAAAAGATGATCGAGGACCTCGAGCAGGATCTGCGGGTGGAGGATTCGTGACCATGAGGAGGCCGCAGGGCCTGACAGACCGGGACCCCTACCGGTCCGGATGAACAATGATACGGTCCCCGGGGTGGATGGGACGTCTGAGATCTATGCGGTTCCAGATGACCAGGGCGGCCAGGGGAACGCCGAATCTGGCGGCAATGGCCGAGAGACTGTCTCCCTTTTTGACAATGTAGATCCTTTTATCCCTGGCAGAGGTATATTTTTTCATAAGGGACCGGAATCTCTTATGAAAGCCCTCTGACGCGCCCTTGGGGACGAGGATCTCATGGGTCCCTCGGGCCAGATAGTGGCCCCGAATTGCCGGGTTCAGGTCCTTGATCTTCTTGAAACTTGCATGCGCGGCATGTGCAACGATGCGTATGGGCACCTCCCCGGCGCATTTTACGGTGACCGTGTCAGACAGGACCGGAGGGTAGTACTTATCTTCCTTTAACCTGAAACCGAATCTTGCAGGGTCTGAGAGGATCGCCTTTATGGAGAGAATGCGGAACAGGAACCTCTGGGTTTCAAGGGGGAGGTAAAGCTGGTAATAGTCATAGGTCTCCTGCTCCATTATCTCGGACATAAGCCCCTTTTCGCCCATATTATAGGCCGCGGCAGCAAGGGTCCAGGATCCGAACTCCTGGTAAAGGTCCTTAAAATACCTTATGGCAGCCCTTGTGGACGCGGATAGGCTGCGCCGTTCATCGAGCCGCCGGTTGATGGTGAGCCCGTATTTCCGGCCGGTCTCCCTCATGAACTGCCAGAATCCCATGGCCCCCTTTTTAGACCCTGCGTGGGGCCTGAGGGCGCTCTCGGCAACTGCCACGTACTTGAGATCATCAGGAAGCCCGTTTTTCCTGAGCATCTTTTCAATGTACGGGAGGTATCTCCTGGAGCGCTTCAGCCACAGGATCACCTGGGGTCGGTTCCAGAGGGTGAGCAGGAACTCCTTTTCAAAACGTTCCATGACCTCTCTGCTCCGGGTGGGTACCGGTTCTCCGCAAAAATCATGGGGCACGGCGGGATCAAGGGTTGAGCTCAGGAAGGCAAGGGTAGTGTCTGGTTCAGAGGCCTGGATAACGCCGGCCATGAAAAATGTCATGGCAAGGCAGAGAAAGACAGGGGAGATCCATTTATCCGGTTTAGACATCTTTATCCATCCTTGCCCTACTGTGTGAATATATCCCCACGGGCTGACCGCGCAGGCGAAAGATTTCGATCTGTGCGGTTACCCTTAGTCCGTGGGGGCCTCTTTTCCAAAGGACGCAACAAAATATTCCATCACGACATGGAACGCCCCCTTAGTTGGATTACAGCTTCGGAGCAGGCAGGAACCCGTACAGGCTCCAACCGAGACCCTCTCCTGGGGCTTTCCCGTAGCTTATTTCAAGCGCATGCTGCCGTCCCTGTGCAATGAGATAAGGTTTTGCGTCCTTTGGAAAAGAGGCCCCCACGGACGGGATAGATCCCGTATCCACAATTGCTGTAGTCTAACCGCACAGACGAAAGATTTGAGAGGTGAAACAGATGACAACCATACCCGATCCTGTTGAACTAACGCAAGCCCTTATCCGCATGGACACCGTCAATCCTCCCGGCAATGAGGAGCCCGCTGCCCTATACATAGGAGATCTCATGACCGGGGCAGGGCTGCAGGTCTCCTATCACCGCCTGGGGAAAAACCGCTTGGGACTTGTGGCCGTTGCTCCCGGCAGGGTCCCCGGTCCGCCACTGGTCTTCACCGGACACCTGGATACGGTTACGCCTGGCCAGGCCCCGTGGACGTTTCTTCCCCTTTCAGGTGAGCTCAGGGACGGGCGCCTCATGGGAAGAGGTTCCAGCGATATGAAGGGGGGCGTAGGGGCCATGGTTGTCACGGCCCTTGGCCTGGCCGCGGATGGAGAAGAACGGAGAGATGTTGTTTTCATATTCACCGCAGGAGAAGAGACAGGCTGCAGCGGGGCGCTCCAGATGAGGGAGGAGGGAATACTGCCGCCCCAGGCGGGGGCCCTTATAGTGGCCGAACCCACGGGCAACCTTCCGGTCCTGGGCCATAAGGGTGTCCTGTGGCTGGAATGTACTGCAAGGGGCAGGGCGGCCCACGGCTCCATGCCCCATCTGGGGGAAAACGCCATCTACAGGGCCGCCCGGGCCGCAGCTGGGCTGGAGGACCTCTTTTCCTCGGCCCCGGCCCATCCCCGGCTGGGAAAACCCACCGTGAACGTGGGGACCTTTACGGGAGGATCAAAGATCAACATGGTCCCTGACCGGGCTCTTTTCACCGTGGATCTGCGCACCGTACCAGGAATGGATCACGGCCGGCTTTTTCAAGGGGTCGGATCACATATGGGAACGGACATTTCCATAGAACGGCTCATAGACCTTCCAGGTATCCTGACACCCTCTGACCACCCCTGGATAAGGCGGGTGTTTGACATTATTGAGCGCCTGCAGAGGGAGAGATCAGAACCGGGATACGTCACCTATTTCACCGACGCCTCTGTGCTGGCCCCGGCCATGGACAACCCCCCGACCCTGATCCTCGGCCCTGGCGAACCCTCCCAGGCCCATCAGACCGATGAGTTCTGTGTGGCGGAAAAGATCACCTTGGCCTCGGACGTATACCTGGAGATCGCCAGGAACTGGTGTGGATCCTGAGATGTTTGCAAGGCTTGGTCTCAGCCACAATTCCGGCTTGTCCGCCTGCGGGAGACCATGATTGCTGAAGAAGGTCCCCTGTGCCTGGATAAAGGCCGTCAGGGGCCATGAACGAAACAGCCCCCTTCAACAGATGTACAAGAAGAATGTGGAAGTCTGCCGACACCGGCTGGCTGTAACACCTGTTGTTGCGAACCAAAGCCACAATGTTACCATGGACTTCATGGAACCTTACAGGGACTGCGTTCTATGTCCCCGCCGATGCGGGGTGAACCGGGTTCTTGGCGGTGAAGACGCAAGGCCAGGCTACTGCGGCGAAACCGATCAGCTCAGGGTTGCCCATGTGGGGCCTCATTTTGGCGAAGAACCTCCCATCTCTGGCTGGAACGGTTCAGGGACGATCTTTTTTACTGGATGCTCCCTGAGATGCCCCTTCTGCCAGAACCACCAGATTTCGCACAAAGGAGTGGGAAGGGGAATCGATCTGGAACAACTCGCCCGGGAGGTCATTCACACGGTCCGGCGGGATCATGTACACAACGTCAACTTCGTGACACCGGACCACTTCTTCCCCCATGTCTTTGAGCTGGTATCGCGCCTCCGGCGGCAGGGCCTGAGCATTCCCCTTGTTTTTAATCTCTCCGGGTACCAGTCGAAGGAGGTGTTGGAACGGGCCGGAGATTACGTGGATATCTACCTACCTGATTTCAAGTACGCGGACCCATCCCTCGCAGCCAGGCTCTCTGGTTGCGGAAACTATCCCCGAACGGCCCTTGAGGCCATTGTGGAGATGGTCAGGCAGAAGGGTTTCTTAGACTCATTCCTCACCGATGCCTCCCTTGCCGCAAGGGGAGTCCTTGTCAGACACCTGATCCTGCCGGGAAAAATCTCCAACTCCATTCAGGCCCTGAGCACCCTTTTTGTTGAGTTCGGTCCGGATCTGCCCTTAAGCCTCATGTCCCAGTACCATCCCGTGGTTCCCCAGAAAGATAAGGATCTGAACAGGGGGGTCTCCGGGGAGGAGTTCAACAGGGTGTACTCGCACGCAGAGGGGCTCGGGTTCAGGCACCTTTTTGTCCAGTTTCCCGAGAAAGGGCCCAGGCAACTAAAAGAGGCATCGCCTTTTCTGCCCGATTTTGAAAGGCCCGAGCCTTTTCCGCTCATCGGGCTGGGTCGGGAAGAAAAATAGCTGAAGGGAAGTTGCCTGGGGGGCAGGGTAAGAGATCCGTGGTCCGCTGGCCCCCTCTTTTCGCGGATATTCTGACGGGGTCGTCCACTGCCCAAAAAAAGGCCCCTGATTCAGGGGCCTTTGATCATAACGGTTCAGACAGGGAGAAGTATCATTCCCATAATTCCGCCATCTTTTTGTAGAACCTGTACCTCTCCTTCGCATCCTCCGCGGCCAGTTCAAAGAGCCTTTCCGCGTTTTCAGGAAAGGTTCTGGTCAGGCTTGAATAGCGCACCTCGCCCATTAGGAACTCCTTGAAGTCGCCCTTTGGTTCTTTGGAATCGAGGATGAGGGGGTTTTTGCCCTCATCCTTGAGCAGGGGGTTGTACCGGTAGAGAAGCCAGTACCCCGCTTCAACGGCCCGCTTTTCTTCCTCCTGGCTCAGTCCCATGTTGATGCCATGGTTTATGCAGGGGGAATAGGCGATGATGAGGGAAGGACCGCCATAGCTCTCCGCCTCCCTGACCGCCTTTAGAAACTGGTTCTTGTTGGCGCCCATGGCAACGGAGGCCACGTACACGTACCCGTAGCTCATGGCCATGTGGCCCAGGTCCTTTTTCCGGGTAGGTTTCCCGCTGGCCGCGAACTTGGCCACTGCTCCGGTCGGGGTTGATTTGGAAGACTGGCCCCCGGTGTTGGAGTAGACCTCCGTGTCCAACACCAGGATGTTCACGTCCTGGCCGGACGCGATTACGTGGTCCAGTCCACCGTAACCGATATCGTAGGCCCACCCGTCTCCACCGATAATCCAGATCGATTTCTTGGTGAAGTAGTCGCTCCTGTCAAGTATCTCTAACAGCAGGGGGGTCACCCCGGAATCCTGCTCCAGCATCTCCAGTTCGATCAGATTCACTATCCTCCGGCCGGCTTCTTTTGATTTGTCTCCGTCGTTCATGTTCTCCAGCCAGTCCTCAAAGGCCTCCCCGAGTTCTGCTGACACACCGGCCTCCAGGGCCTGGCGCACAAGATCGGCCAGTTTTCCGCGCCTCTGGTCCACGGCCAGGCCCATGCCGAACCCGTACTCGGCATTATCCTCGAACAAGGAGTTTGCCCACGCCGGGCCATGGCCCTCCTCGTTCACCGTATAGGGGCAGACGGGGGCCGAGCCGCCGTAGATGGATGAGCACCCGGTGGCATTGGCAATCATCATCCGGTCGCCGTAGAGCTGAGTTACAAGTTTTATATACGGTGTCTCTCCACAGCCGGGGCAGGCCCCTGAGAATTCAAACAGGGGCTGCCGGAACTGGCTCCCCTTCACCGATGTGGCGGGCATGAGGTCGTCCAGTATGGGAAGTTCTGTGGAGAACAGGTGATTGGGCACCTGGTCCCCAGTCTGAGAATCGAGGGGCTTCATGATAAGGGCCTTTTTCTTTGAAGGGCAGACCTGGGCGCAGTTGCCGCACCCGGTGCAGTCAAGGGTGCTCACCTGGATACGGAACCTCAATCCTTTTAGCTCTTTGCCCTTGGCTTCAACGGTGATGAACTTTTCCGGAGCATCTTCAAGCTGCTCTTCCTGGGCCAGCACCGGCCTGATCACTGCGTGGGGACACACAAAGGCGCACTGGTTGCACTGGATGCAGTCGTCGGGTTGCCACTCCGGGACGTTTATGGCGATGCCCCTCTTCTCATAGCGGGTTGTGGCCGTGGGAAAGATGCCGTCAGGGGGCATGGCGCTCACCGGCAGTTTGTCCCCCTGCTGGGCTAACATGGGCCGCATCACAGCGCTTACAAATTCAGGCTCATCCTTCCCAATGTAGGCCTCGTGCCCGGCCGTGGCCCAGGTCTTGGGCACCTGGATCTTCTTGAGTGCGCCTATGGCCTTGTTCACTGCATCCACGTTCATCTTTACCACCTTGTCACCCTTTTTCCCGTAGGTCTTCTTAATGGCGTCCTTCATATACTTGAAGGCCTTCTCCGGTGGTATTACGTTGGCGATCTTGAAAAAGGCCGCCTGCATTATCATATTGATGCGGGCCCCCAAACCCAGATCGGCGGCGATCTTCACCGCATCGATGTTGTAGAACCTGAGCTTCTTCTGGGCTATGGTCCGCTTCATATGGTCGGGGAGTTTGCGGGACATCTCCCTGGTGCCCCAGGGGGAGTTCAGGAGGAAGGCCCCCCCCTCCTTGATCCCCTCTAAGATATGGTACTGATGCACAAAGGCGGGGTTATGACACGCTATGAAATCCGACTTTTCAAGGAGGTAGGGTGACTGTATCCGGTGGGGTGAAAACCTCAGATGGGACATGGTGATTCCCCCGGACTTCTTGGCGTCATAGGCAAAGTAGGCCTGGGCGTACATATGGGTGTTTTCACCGATAATCTTGATGGCGTTCTTGTTGGCCCCCACAGTGCCGTCGGCCCCAAGGCCCCAGAACTTGCACCTGACGGTCCCTTCCGGTGTGGGATCGATCTCATCCCTCAGCTCAAGGGAGGTGTGGGTAACGTCGTCTTCTATGCCCACGGTGAAGTGATTCCTGGGGAGTCTCGATCGCAGGTTATCATAGGCGGCCTTTACCATGGTGGGTGTAAAATCCTTGCTCCCCAGGCCGTATCTCCCTCCTACAACCTGTACCGTCTCATCCCGTTCCTTCAGGACGGTGCAGATATCCCTGTAAAGGGGCTCTCCCAGTGCGCCCGGGGATTTTGTCCTCTCTAAGACCGCTATCTTGCTGACCGTTTCAGGCAGGGCCCTCAAAAAGTCTTCCCTTGAAAAGGGCTGGTAAAGGCGCACCTTCACAAGGCCCACCCTCTCACCGAGGCCGTTGAGGTAATTGAGGGTCTCCTCTATGGTATCGCAACTGGAGCCCATGGACACGATAACCCGGTCCGCCTCCGGATCCCCGGCGTAGTCGAAGAGGCTGTAGCTCCGGCCCGTGAGTTCCCCCACCTTGTCCATCTCTTCCTGAACCACACCGGCCACAGGTTCGTAAAAGGGGTTTGAGGCCTCACGGTTCTGGAAAAAGATATCAGGATTCTGTGCCGTGCCCCGCATCTGAGGGTACTCGGGGTTCATGGCCCGTGACCTGAACTCGTCTATGGCCTCCCAATCCACGAGTCCGGCCATATCATCGTAGCCTATGAGTTCTATCTTCTGGATCTCCTGGGATGTTCTGAACCCGTCGAAAAAGTGCACAAAGGGAAGGC
>DREN01000295.1 GCA_011051075.1 Deltaproteobacteria bacterium
ACCTGAATATGTGGAGGCCATGTGGCTCATGCTGCAGCAGGAGACCCCGGAGGACTATGTCATAGCCACCGGGGAGACGAATCGATTAGAGGATTTTGTTGACGCGGTCTTTTCCTCCCTCGGCTTGGACTGGCGGGACCACGTAAGCATAAACAGTGCCCTTTTCCGTCCCACGGACATCCTTACGGTAAGGGCGGATCCTGGCAGGGCAGAACAAAAATTAGGCTGGAAGGCCAGGTACAGGATGCGTGATGTTGCGAGGATGATGGTGGAAGAGGAGGATCTGGATTTTGAAAACTGACATTGGAGAGAAAAAGCCATGAAGAAAGCTCTTATAACCGGGATTACCGGACAAGACGGGGCCTATCTGGCCGAACTTCTACTGGAAAAGGGGTATCAGGTCCACGGTGTAAAGCGGAGGGCTTCGCTCTTCAATACGGACAGGATAGACCACCTGTACCAGGACCCCCACGAGCCCGACAGGAGGTTCGTGCTCCACTATGGGGATCTGACCGATTCCACCAACCTCCTTCGTATTATCCAGCAGACCCAGCCCGACGAGATATATAACCTGGCCGCACAGAGTCATGTGAAGGTCTCGTTTGAAACCCCGGAATATACGGCAAACGCCGATGCCCTGGGCACCCTTCGTCTCCTTGAGGCCATACGCATCCTGGGGCTGGAAAAGAAGGCCAGGTTCTACCAGGCATCCACCTCCGAACTCTACGGCCTTGTCCAGGAGACCCCTCAGAATGAAAAGACCCCCTTCTACCCCAGGTCCCCCTATGCTGTGGCCAAGCTGTACGCCTACTGGATAACCGTGAACTACCGGGAGGCCTACGGGATTTTCGGGTGCAACGGAATCCTGTTCAATCATGAATCTCCCCTCAGGGGAGAGACGTTCGTAACCAGAAAGATTACCAGGGGTCTGGCCAGGATCAAACTGGGTTTTCAGGATACGGTTTTTTTGGGCAACCTTGATGGAAAGAGGGACTGGGGCCATGCCCGTGACTATGTGGAGTTGATGTGGCTCATGCTCCAGCAGGAAAAACCCAGGGACTACGTGGTCGCAACGGGCATGCAGTACTCTGTGAGGGAGTTCGTAAATGTCGCGGGCAGGGAGCTTGGGTTCGACATTCGCTGGGAGGGGGAGGGCGTAAACGAAAAGGGCTACGACAGGAAGACGAACAGATGTATTGTGGCGGTTGATCCGAGATACTTCAGACCCACCGAGGTGGATGCCCTCTTAGGGGACTCCAGCCTGGCAAGAAAGGAGTTGGGCTGGGAGCCCAGGACCTCTTTTGAGGAGCTGGTGGCGGAAATGATCGCCCACGACCTGAGGGAGGCGGAGAAGGATCTTCTGTGTCGCAGGGAGGGCTTTTCAGTGCCCTGCGGCCATGAGTAACCGGGAATTTGCAAATAATCCTTGACACTCGATACCCTGTCTGATATAAATATAGGTTTCGTGTTATGAGACTCCTTGTCCCCCGGGACCTGTGGTACATATCCGGTGCAGGGGGACCAAAAAGATCCTGAATCAGGAAAAAGGCCGAAGGGAGAAGACAGCTTATGAGGTACTATGAGACACTCTATATTATCAAACCGGACCTGCCCGAAGAGGATTATCGGGGAGCTGTTAGCAAGTTCGCTGATTTTATAGAGAAAAACAAAGGCGTGGTTACCAAGGTTGATGAGTGGGGATCAAGGACGTTAGCCTATGAGGTGAAGAAGTTCAACAGGGGATCTTACGTGCTCATGCAGTACTGCGGGAAACCCGGTATTACGGCAGAGCTGAAAAGGGAGATGACCCTTGATGACAGGGTCATCAGGTTCCAGACCATAAAACTCAGTGATGATGCCGACCCGGAGGCCTTGAAGGCCCGGGGAAATGAAGGCGAGGAAGAGACAGAGGAAGCTGCTGGGCCTGCAGAAGAAACAAAGGGAGAGGACGGGGAGGAAAATGGCGTATCATAGAGGCGGAGACAGCAACAGGAGCAAGGGGAGATACAGAAGAACCTATCACAGAAGAAAGGTTTGCAAGTTCTGCGCGGACAGCAGCCTTGGCATAGACTACAAGGATGTAAAGATAATAAGGTATTTCACCACGGAACGGGGCAAGATCACCCCCTCGAGGATTTCAGGCAACTGTGCCAAACACCAGCGTATGCTTGCAGTGGCAATCAAGAGGGCCAGGAATATCGCCCTGTTACCATATACAACCTCTACTGTAAAATGACCTTAAGCCCCCGGAAACATCTGGAAACCGGCTTCTCGTATGTTGGGGGCTTCTGCTGTCCCTGAAATCCCATGAAAACCACAGATGTGCTGGGGTGTATAGGCGGAGCCACATCTCTTTTGGTGGTCTCGGTCCTTATTCCCTTTGTGGGCCCCTTATTCGGCCTGCTGTCACCCCTGCCGTTTCTCTACTACACCGCCAGACTGGGCCTTTATGAGGGGATCAAGCTTGCGGCGCTCACCGTGGCCATTATCGGCACTGCCGCCTACTTTGCGGGTTACCCTCAGCTCACCCTTCTATCACTCGAGTTCAGCCTCATAGGCCTCGGACTTTCAGCGCTTTTCAGGCGGAATCTCACCCTGGGCTATACCATATTCTTCGGAGTTTGCCTTATGCTCCTCGTGGGGATGACCATCCTCTTCATAATAGGGCTGTCCAGGAATATGGGCCCCGTTGAGACGGTTTTAGGGTACCTGGAAGGCCATCTGAGGGCCACAATGAAGGCCTACCAGGGGGAAATGGCCGGTGAGGGTGCCCTGGAGCTCCAGGCATACGCAAAGGTGTTCATGGCCACTGTTTCGCACATATATCCCTCCCTTATGATCGTGGGGACCGGGTTTGCCCTGTGGCTCAACGTTGTTATTGCCAGGCCGCTGTTCCGGCTGGGGAACCTTGAATATCCCGACTTTGGTCCCATGGATCGCTGGCAGGCACCGGAAAAACTGGTATGGGGTCTGATTGCTGCAGGTTTCGCTTTATTTTTGTCATCAGAGAGTATAGAATTCCTGGCCATAAACGCCCTGATTGTCATATTGGCCATCTATTTATTTCATGGATTAGCCATTGTTCTGTTCTTCTTGAACAAATACCGTGTTCCTCCCTGGATCAGGTTCGGTATATATTTTTTGATAATCGTGCAACAGCTCTTTTTCGTTGTACTGATCCTGGCAGGTCTCTTTGATCAATGGGCTGATTTCAGGAAAATTCACAGGAGAACGGCTGACAGATCTACGTGAGAGGAGAAAACACCGATGGAAGTTATTTTGAGACAGGATGTGGATGAGCTGGGCCTGGAAGGGGATGTGGTGGATGTTGCCCGGGGTTACGCGCGCAACTACCTGGTCCCCCAGGGAATTGCCCTTGAGGCCACACCACAGAACAGGAAGGCCCTTGAGCTACAGATGAAGAAGATCGAGATCAAAAGACTCAAAGGGAAAGAGAACGCTGAAAAGGTAAGGGAGAGACTGGCAGGGATTGTGGTGGAGCTTTCCCAGAAGGCGGGGGAGGAAGGGAAACTGTACGGTTCTGTTACCACCATGGATATAGCCTCCCACCTGAAAGAGCAGGGGGTTGAGATAGATCGGCGAAAGATAGTGCTGGAAAAACCCATAAAGACCCTGGGTGAGCACGAAGTCCCCATTAAGATCTATCCTGAAGTAACGGGATCCATAAAGGTGGTGGTAAAACCCCAGGAAGAAAAAAAGGACAAAGCGGACTGATCGATTGATGGACTGACCATCTCCTTCACATCCCAACTCCTTAATTTCTCAGTTCACGTTTTCTGAATTTTGGTCCGTATGGCTCAGGCAAAAGAAAAAAAGGCGCTTTCCTACCTGAAGGTTCCGCCCCATAACATTGAGGCTGAACAGGCTGTTTTAGGCGGCATATTGATGAACAATGACGCCATCAATCAGGTTATGGACATCCTTTCCCATGATGATTTTTACAGGGAGGCCCACATGGCCCTCTTTGACGGGATGGTCCGGTTGTACAACAGCGGTGAGCCCATAGATATCATCACCCTTTCCAACATCCTTAAAAAGAGAAAGACCCTGGAAAAGGTGGGGGGCACCGATTATCTGGCCCTTCTGGTCCAGGCTGTGTCCACCTCTGCCGGAATTACCTATCACGCCGGGATCGTCAGGAACCTTGCGGTTCGAAGGCGGCTGATAAATCAGTGCTCGGTGATCTCCGAACTCTGCTTTCAGGACACGGAAAGCACTGAGGATCTCCTGGAGGCTGCAGAGCAGTCCATCTTTGATATTGCCGAGGATCAGGTGAGAGAGGGGTTCGAGACCCTGAAACAGGTCATTGACGGGAGTTTTAAGAAGCTCGAGAGCGCTGCCGAGCTTGAAGGGTACGTGACCGGTGTCCCCACAGGTTTTGAGCAGTTTGACCGGCTTACCGCCGGGCTCCAGCCTTCAGACCTGATCGTCATAGCAGGAAGGCCCAGTATGGGAAAAACCGCCCTGGCCCTGAACGTCGGCTACAACGCCGCCAAGAAGACTAACAAGGTCGTGGCTGTTTTTTCCCTGGAGATGTCCAAACAGCAGTTGGGCATCAGGCTCCTCGGTTTTGATTCCGGAATAAACGCCACAAAGCTCAGGACCGGCAGCTTGAGAGCAGAGGACTGGCCCCGCCTTACGGAGTCTGCAGACCGCCTCTCTGACCTGCCGATCCTCATTGATGACACCTCGGCAATCAGCGTTCTTGAGATGAAGGCAAAGTGCAGGAGGTTGAAGAAGCGCAGCGATCTTGGCCTGGTCATAGTGGACTACATGCAGCTGATTCAGGGCCGAAAATCGGCCGAGTCCCGGCAGTTGGAGATGTCGGAGATATCGGCGTCGTTGAAGGGTCTGGCAAAAGATCTGAACATCCCGGTGGTAGCCCTCTCCCAGTTGAACCGCAAAGTGGAGGACAGGCCCAATAAGAGGCCCCAGTTGGCCGATTTGAGGGAGAGCGGGGCCATTGAACAGGATGCAGATGTTATCGCCTTTATCTACAGGGATG
This sequence comes from Deltaproteobacteria bacterium, assembly GCA_011051075.1. Lineage (GTDB taxonomy): Bacteria > Desulfobacterota > DSM-4660 > Desulfatiglandales > Desulfatiglandaceae > Desulfacyla. The sequence goes on from DREN01000295.1 coordinate 5,027, forward strand.
AGGTTTACAACCCCAATTCAGAGGAGAACCGTAACCTGGCTGAAATCATTGTAGCCAAGCAGAGAAACGGGCCTACCGGATTCTTCAAGTTGACCTTCCAGAAGGAACTGACACGTTTCAGGAACTACACCCAGGAGGATGTACCCCTGTGAGGTAAGGGTCCCTTCTGTCCCCCATCCACCTGGGCCACCGGTACTGATGGCCCAGGGCCGGAGGCTGCCTCAGCCCATTTTTCCCGCCCTGCCGCTTTTCCACCCTGCTGATTTGATGGTTCTCAGGCCCCTCGTCACCACCAGGGATTCGCATCCGGGGAGTGAGTTAATAAAGAGGGTGCCTCGTTCCGGGTCCATCACAAATACGCTGGTGGAGAGGGCGTCCGCGGCCATGGTGGTCTTGGCCACCACCGATACGCTGGTGCTTGCCTCAGGAGAAAGTCCGGTTACAGGATCCACAATATGGTGAAACATCTTCTCCCTGTCAAAGTAGATCTCATAGTTTCCTGAGGTGGCTATGGCCCCACTGGTCATATGGATAACGTCAGGGTAGTGTTTCTTTTTCAGGGGGTCCTGTATGGCAATGGTCCACGGTTTTCCGTTGCGGCCACGTCCCATTGTCCTGATATCCCCGCCGGCGTTGATCAGGTGATTCTTGATCTTGTGCCTGGTCAGGACCTGGGATGCCCTGTCCACGATATAACCCTTTGCAATCCCATCAAGGGTTATCCCCATACCTTGGCGTTTGAAGCGGAGTGAAGATCCGTCAAATCCGATGTCTGATCCGTTTACCAGACTGAGGGCTTTCATCAACTCTCTCTCAGAGGGTGCCATACCCTTCCCCTGGGAGAATTTTTCCTTAAAAAGGTCCACCACCGGCTTAACGGTTATATCAAAGGCCCCGTTGGTGATCCGGTAGTACCCCAAGCCCTCCCTCACCACTTCTGCCAGTTCAGGAGGAACATCTTTCAGATAGCCCTCCCTGTTGAGCTGCGCCACCGCCGTTCGGTCATCAAAGCGGTTTATGGCCCGTGACAGACGGCCAACCTCTAAAAAGGCCTCGCCCATTGCATCTTCGGCCTGATCCCTTGAGGTGTGGAGGAGGGTCATGGACACGAAGGTCCCCATAGCCAGTCTGGTCGCAGAGACCTTGTACAGTTTGCGGTTAAACCTTACTGTCTCCGCCCACGCTGGAACGGCCGTGGCAGAGGCAAGGCCGATACCCAAGGCACCTGAGAGTCTCAGAAAGGACCTTCTATTCATGGTTTCTGATGTATAGGATTCCTGGTTTTTCATCATGTTCCTCCGTTATTCTTGATGAGAGAGGGCAGCGAAGACCCTGTTCTCTCAAATAGGCCTGTTTCAGGCTGCCGCGGTTTTCTGCTGGACCGTGGCCTCTGTTCCAGGATAAACCCTGAAGATATCCCTGGGGCATTTTTCAACACATACCATACCGCATTCAGGGCCGAATGTCATACATTTTTCATGATCGATCTTCACCATATTCTCTTCCAGGGTCACGGCCTTTGCCGGACATGCCTTGACGCAGAGCCTGCACGAGATGCATCCCACCTGACAGATCTGCTTTACGGCCTTGCCCGGGTCCCTGGTGCTGCACGGCACCCAGACCCGGGCCCCCGCGGGAATCAGTTCGATGATCTTCTTGGGGCAGACCCTGACACAGGTCCCGCAGCCGACACACAGCCCGAAATCCACAACCGGAAAACCGTTTATCATGGTTATGGCATCAAAGGGACAGCTTTGGGCGCATTCCCCGGCCCCCACGCATGCAAAACGGCACGCGGAGGGCCCGCCAAAGGCCATTGATGCGGCAGTGCACGAGACGAATCCTATGTACTGGAGTTTTTCCCTAACCTTTCCTTCGATTCTTGAACACCGGACAGCGGCCACCAGATTCTCAACAGCGGCCATGGTCTTTCCCGTAATCTCGGCGACCGTTTCCGCCACCTCGGCCTTGCCCGGAAAACAGAGGTTGGGTGGGACATCGGGCTCGTTCACCACCGCTTCGGCATAGGCTTCACACCCTGGGAAGCCGCACCCACCTCACTGGGCCCCGGCCAGGATTTCCAGGACCTCTTCAACCTTGGGATTGGTTTGAACGGCGAACTTGTGGGCCGCAAGGGCGAGGCCGATCCCGAAGAAGAGACCGATACAACCCAATACGGCCAGACCACCCAGGGCTAACTTTATCAACGTCGGATCCATTTCAGTTTCCCAGATTCATAATGAAGTCGAGGGCATTAAGACAAAATGACAGAAGGGCAGGGCCTATCCCTGAGCCCTAACCTCCTAAACCCTAAAAAATAGACATCCCTGAAAAGCCCAAAAAAGCCAGAGCGAACAACCCTGCCAGCACAAAGGCTATGGGAAGCCCCCGGTACGTGGGCGGGACGTTTGCCAGTTCCAGTCTTTCACGTACAGAGGACATGAGAAAAAGGGCAATCAAAAACCCTAATCCCGCACCAAGTGAGAGCATGAGGCTTTCCCATGCGTTATACTGGTTATCCGCAAGGATCAAGGGGACGGCTATTATGATGCAGTTTGCAATAACCAGAACCAGGTAAACGCCAAAGGCCTTAAACAGGACCGGGTTGACCTTTCTCAGAACCGTGTCCACTGCCTGAACCGATAGAGAGACCAGCCCGATAAACACCACTATCTGGAGAAAGTCAAGCCTGTAGGGCTGGAGGATAAACTGATAGATGAACCAGGAGATCATGGCGCTTGCCACCATGACCATGGTGAAGGTTATCCCCATTCCCACTGCAGTGGACTTCCTCTGGGATGTTCCGAAAAACACGCACAGCCCCAGATACTTTGTGAACACAAAGTTGTTGATGATCATGGCGCCTATGAGGATTGAAAAAAGATATCCCAGGTAAAACTTCTTTACGTTGAGGATGGCAGAGCCAAGGGATTTTCCCCCATGGGAAATATTGGCAGCGGTCAGTATATGCGGTTGATTTTTATTCAGATCGTCCTCGAAAATGAGCGTAACCTTCTTATGATCTGCGCTGATGGATATATCTTTTATTATCAGTCGAATATCCGGGTCAGGCTTTTCGAAGACAGTGTAGTTGGCGGGGTTTCTGGCCCAGGACTCGTCCACGGCCCCTGCAAACTCGATGAGGATCTTGTCGGCATCCTTGAAGGCCGTCTTTTTCACAAAGGGGTGTTCAGACCTGCAACCTCCCAGCAGGAACAGGCTGATTATCAGCAGGACGGTCAGGTATATGCTCTTGCGTACAGAGAATATCATCTCTTTTCAGCCCTTTTCTTCCGGTTATAGACCAGTTCCACGTAGTTGAACATGGCCATCATTATGCCCACACAGAAGAACCCCGCTGCAGGCAGGACAAAGAAGAGAAGAGGCCGGAACCCCAGAACATCGTGTCCCAGGATGGTCCCCATGCCCAAGAGCTCTCTCACAAAGCCTATGGCCATCATGCCGAACATAAACCCGAGGCCCATGCCCACGCCGTCCCAGAAGGAGGAGGTAACGGAGTTTTTGCACGCAAAGATCTCCAGCCTCATGGTTATGATGGCAAAGGCCACGATCAGTTTGACAAAGATCCCCATCTCCTTGTAGGCCGCTGGCAGAAAGGCCGCCAGGACCAGGTCTATGACTGTCACCCAGGTGGCAATGGTAAGGGTATAGGTGGGGATTCTGATCCTTGGATGGATGTAGTTCTTGATAAGGGAAATGGTGCAACTGGAAAAGACCTGCACAAACAGGACTGCGATCCCCAGCATAATCCCGTTCATGACCGTGGTGCTGATGCCCACCGCCGGGCACATGGATAGGGCTAAACGAAATATCGGATTTTCGTTGAGGATTCCGTTGGTGAACAACTGAAAATTTGTCTTTGTGGTGGCGGGCAATCTCTTTTCCTCAGCGTCTACTGCGTTTATACTAAAAGGCTACTGGTATGTGCTGCTCCGAGATAAGGCTGTCAAGCCTGTTCATCCGGTAGGCAAATTTTTTGATAATATTCTTCACCCCGTCGGTCACGGCCTTGCTGGAGATGGTGGCTCCGGTCAGGGCGTAGATGTCCCTGTCCTGATACTTGCTGCGAATGGTATCAACAACTCCCTTTGGCAGAGGGGTCCCATCGCCTTTTCCCGCCTCCAGATATCTCTTGTACTCCTTGGGGAGGGGCTCTTTGGTCACGTTGATATTCTTGATCTTTTCAAAGGATTTCCCCTTGAACTGATTCTTGAAGTAGTCCTGCTTGATTTCAGCGCCGAGCCCCGGATCTTCCTCATGTTCCATTATCTCCAGGCCGATAATCTCAAAGGAGGGATCAATGGCCAGGATTACCTGTATAAAGGTCTTGAAACCGGGAAACTTGCCGGGCAGGAGGTAGGCCAGCCGTTTCTTACCCAGTCTTGCGATAATTGTGGAATCAGAGTAAACAAAGGTCCGGGGCGGTTTGAGCACCGCCTTGAGGGCAGAGGCCCTCTCCACGGCCTCCTGGGCCTTTTCAGGTGTAATATCAAGCTTGAACCGGTCCACGAACTGTCCGTCCAGATCCATCACCACGAGCTGGTACCGTACCGCTTCATTTCCTGTTACCGGGACCATGTAGCCCAGGGTTCTGACGTCGCCGTCTTCGATGATATACCTGTAAACGGTGTAGAGCCTCAGGTCGGACGGGGCCGGATGCGCCTCTGTGTACCCAAGGAGACCGAGCATGGCGTTCTGAACGTTCACGTGCTCGTTATGCCTCTTGGCCTTATCGGTGACGATGAACACCGATCCCATGACCAGGGCGGCAATCAGGCATGAAACGGTCAGCCCCAGGGTTATGCGGATGATCTCTTTCATTGCTGAGCACCTTTTTGAGGGGCAAAACGCCTGGGCCTGAACCATTCCTCCAGTGCGGGCACCACCGGGTTCATGAGTAGAATGGCATAGCAAACCCCTTCCGGGTATCCTCCCTTGAGACGGATGAGGACGGTCAGCGCCCCCACACCGGCGCCGAAAATAAGCTTTGCCGTGGCTTGTGAGGGGGATGTCACGTAATCGGTGGCCATGAAAAAGGCGCCCAGCATGAGCCCTCCTGAAAGCACGGCCAGCAGAGGATTTCCCGTAAAGAGGGTCTTTCCACCGAAGGCCCAGGTGAGTAATGCAACGGTGACGATCACCGATACCGGTATATGCCAGGTAATATATCTCCTGTAGATAAGGTAAAGGCCCCCGAGCAGGATAAGTATTGCAGATGTCTCACCGATGCATCCGGGCCTCCAGCCCACCAGGAAATCGCCGTATATGGCAGGCATGGACCCAAATTTTTCCATCAGGGCGCTGGGACCGTAATGCTTGAGGATATATAGTGGCGTGGCCGTGGTAACCGCATCCACTGCAGGTCCCATGTACCTGAAGATCGCCCCGTCACGGATAGGCGGGAGCCAGGCGGAGGTCATGGCCACGGGAAAGGTTGCCATGAGGAATGCCCTGCCTATGAGGGCCGGGTTAAATATATTGAACCCTATCCCCCCCAATAGATGTTTGGCCACGTAAATGGCCATGACAGCGCCAAGGATGGGTATCCAGTAGGGGACCCCTGGAGGGATCACGTAGGCCATGAGGAGTCCTGTAATCACGGCGCTTCCATCCTTGATCGTAACGGGACGATGGAGGAGCTTCTGGGAGATTGCCTCGACCGCGGCACAGCTTGCGACGCTGATGATGCTGATGATGAGGGTCTGGATGCCAAAAATAAAGATGGAGAGGATGAGCGGCGGAAGGAGGCAGGCCACCACGGTCCACATGATCTTTTCAACGGACTGGCCGCTCTTAACATGGGGGGATACCGATACGGTCAAGAGCGGGAGATCGTTGGAAGGAGTCAGTCTGTTTCTTGCTTCCTTTTCGATGGTGCTACTCCTTGGTCCTATTTCTTCGCCTTCATCTTTCCCAGGCGGATAAACTGTACCAGTGGCCGTTTCGCAGGACAGGTATAGGCGCAGCACCCGCACTCAAAACACTCAAAAACCCCGAACCGGGAGGTGTCTTCCGGCCGTCCCGCCTCCACGTAAACCCCGATTTCGTTTGGAGAAAGGCCCATGGGGCAAACGTCCAGGCACCATCCGCAACGAATACACTGTCCGTGAGGCCGCGTGTCTATCTCCTCTTCCGTCAGGAAGAGGACCCCCGAGGTGGTCTTGGTGACCGGAATATCCAGGGTCGGGATGGCGAAGCCCATCATGGGCCCGCCCATGACCACCTTTGCCAAACCAGGCCCCGTTCCGCCCAGAAAGGCCACGATATCACTGAGTCTGGTGCCGATCTTGACCAGGAGATTTGCCTGCCGAGCAATACCTTTCCCTGAAATGGTGATGATCTTCTCGTACAGGGGTTTCCCAAGCGCCACGGCATCGTAAATGGCCTTGGTGGTCCCCACGTTCTGGACTAAGGTGCCCACGTCAAAGGGGAGGCCGAAACCGGGAACCCGGCGGCCGGTGATGCTCTCTATCAACTGTTTTTCCGACCCCTGGGGGTACTTTACCTGCACGGGGTCTACGGAGATGGTAAGGCCGTCGGAAGCGAGCCCGGCCGCTGCCTTTCTCAGGGCGTCAATGGCATCGGGCTTGTTCGCCTCGATTCCTATATGACACCTGGTTATACCGAGAATATGGAGGATGATCTCCGCCCCTTCAATGATCTCTTCCGGGTGTTCCACCATGAGCCGGTGATCGGTGGTGAGATAGGGCTCGCACTCCGCCCCGTTCAGTATGAGGGTGTCCACCTTTGCCTCAGGAGGGGGTGAGAGCTTTACATGGGTGGGGAATCCAGCCCCGCCGATTCCCACTATCCCTGCCCTTTTTACCCTTTCAAGCAGTTGATCTCTTGAAAGTCCTCTCCAGTTAGAGGCGGGCCACTCCCTTGGCTCGGCCTCCTGGTCTGTCTCCAGTATGATCGACGGGACACTTACCGATACAGGGTGGGCAGAGGTGGCAATGTTTTTCACCTTTCCTGTGACACTGGCATGGACACTGGCTCCCAGCCCCTTTGCCACCTCGCCGATCAGGTCGCCTTCATTTATCAGGTCCTTCTTCTTGACAACAGGTTTACAGGAGGTTCCAAAATGCTGTGACAGGAGGATTTCAACCTCCCGGGGGATGGGAACTGTTTCAACCGGTAGATGCCCGGTGAGGGTTTTTGATTCAGGGGGATGAATCCCGCCCTTGGGAAATGTCAGTAAGGGGCCGTTCATACGTATGTCAGGTCCATGTCAGCAAAATGGTTTCTCTTTGAGATTCCTCGACTCCGTGTAGTGGAAATCATGAACGGTTGTCAAGGGTTTTCGCATCTTCGCTGAACAATTTTCTGGCACTGACTATGTCAAGACCGATCTGGTGTGCCAGGTCCTTGATGGATCCAAAGGGCCTTTCATCCCTGAGCCTTTTAATAAACTCCACCCTGATGCTCTTTCCAAGTAAATCCTCATTGAAATCAAGGAGATGTGTCTCAACAGAGAAGGGACCCTTGCCAAAGGTTGGATTGTACCCTATGTTGGTCACACCATGAAAGGATCGATCCCCCACAATGACCCTCACCGCATAAACCCCGGCCTTGGGGACCAGCTCATCCACCAGCTCCAAATTGGCCGTGGGAAAACCCAAGAGCCTTCCCCCCCTGTTTTTACCTCTGACCACGGTCCCCGATATCTGATAATCCCTGCCCAGCAACTCCTTGGCACGGGAGAGGTCACCGGCCTGGACCAGTTGGCGGATTGAGGTGCTTGAAACCAGGTTGCCCGCCACATAAACCGGATCAACCGAGTGTACAGCGAATCCGAGGCCCTCTCCCATCTCCCGGAGGAGGACTATATCCCCTTCCCGCCCCTGACCAAAGGTGTAGTCGTAGCCAACAACCATCTCTCTGATGCCGATCTTATTCACAAGGATTTCCTGAACAAACTCCCGGGCCGAGATTGAGGCAAACTCCTTTGTAAAGGGAACAC
>DREN01000166.1 GCA_011051075.1 Deltaproteobacteria bacterium
CTATGAAGATGTTCTCCCCTTTGCTGATAATCCTTTCGATTCCCCCGCGCCAGTTCACCACGTTGAACATCTGCTTATGGAGTTCCTCTCTGATATGCCTCGGGTCTACGATCGCCTCTGAATGCACATTGGCCATTATCGGTTTTGAGGCGATGTCCATTTCGCACTTCTCAAGTTCCTTTCTGAATTTGTCGGCGGCCGGTTTCATGATAGGCGTGTGGAAAGGCCCTTCCACCTTGAGCATCATTGCGCGCAGTCCGTCATTCTTCAGATCCTTACCCATTTCCGAGAGCCGCTTTTTGGACCCGCCCACCACTATCTGGCTCTTGGTGTTGTTCAGGGTGATGAAGACCCCGAAGTCCTTGCACATGTCACATATCTTATTGTAATCTAACCCCTTACCCCTGTCCACCACCGCCATGAGCCCGGCCCCGGGGTAGGACTTGCCCCATTCGGTCATCAGGGTGGCCCTTGTGTTTACGAGCTTAACCGTGGTCTTGAAATCCATGGCCTCGGCCACCAGGAGCGCCGTGTACTCTCCCAGGCTGTGTCCGGCCAATAAAGAGGGATCCAGGGTTATCCCCTTTTCCCTGCACGTCTGTTCAAGCACCCTGTAGCAGGCATAACTCATGGTCAGGACTGCCGGTTGGGTATATATGGTCTTGTTCAGGTCTGCCTTGTGCATTATCTTCCCGAACTTTGGCTTCTTGAAGCAGAGTGCAGCCATGTCGTATCCGAGCACCTGGCTGACCTCATCGTATATATCCCTGACCAGTTTGAACTGGTCGTACAGATCTTTCCCCATGCCCACGTATTGTGAGCCCTGGCCCGGGAAGATCACTATAATTCTCTTCTGTTTCATCGTTTTACGGCCTAACCTCCAAGCTGTATGCCCACCCTCGATAATCCTTGACAAGTTATCATTTTGAAATATGATATGATTCCAGCGTTCAAAATGCAACCATTACCAGTGTTTTAACCTATTATCAACCATAAAATATACGGCCCTTCGGGAGCAATTTCCCCGCAGGATCAGACAAAGGGACTATACCGGGATAACGGAAACTAACAGCACGGAGAGACCTTTCAATGGAGATTGAAGACAAGATTAAGGAGTTGGAGAGCAGGAATCGTGAGGCGGAGATGGGCGGCGGTCAGAAGCGGATTGACCAGCAGCATAAAAAGGGAAAGATGACGGCCAGGGAGAGGATCGATTATCTCCTTGACAAGGGAAGCTTTCAGGAGGTGGACAAGTTCGTGGTGCATCGCTGTCACGATTTCGGCATGGACAGGAAGAAGATCCCGGGTGATGGCGTGGTAACCGGTTACGGGAGGATAGACGGCCGCCTGGTGTTCCTGTTTTCCCAGGATTTTACCGTGTTCGGGGGTTCCTTGAGCGGGGCCTTTGGCGAAAAGGTATGCAAGGTTATGGATCTGGCGTTGAAAAACGGGGCCCCCATGATCGGCCTCAACGACTCCGGGGGGGCCAGGATCCAGGAAGGGGTCATGAGTCTCGGGGGCTACGGCGAGATATTCAAGAGGAACGTCTGGAGTTCAGGGGTGGTGCCCCAGATATCGGTGATTATGGGGCCGTGCGCAGGAGGCGCGGTCTACTCCCCTGCCCTTACCGATCTGACCATCATGGTCAAGAAGACCAGCAATATGTTCATCACCGGTCCCCAGGTGATAAAGGCGGTAACCTCTGAAGAGGTATCGGCAGAGGCCCTCGGTGGGGCCATGGCCCATAATACAAAGAGCGGGGTGGCCCACTTTGCCGAGGACTCAGACCAGGAGGCCCTTGACAGGGTCAGGGAACTCCTCTCCTATCTTCCCCAGAACTACAGGGAAAAGCCGCCTGTGGTGGAATGTACGGATGACCCGAACAGGACGGAAAAGGCCTTGAACACCGTGGTCCCAACCAATCCCAGGTTGCCCTACGACATGATAGATATTATTAAGGCCGTGCTGGATAATAACCGTTTTCTTGAGGTTCAGAAATATTTTGCAAAGAACATGGTGGTGGGCTTCGGCAGACTGAACGGTATGTCCGTAGGCGTCATCGCCAACCAGCCCAAGTTCCTGGCCGGATGCCTGGACACCAAGGCCTCGGTCAAGTGCGCCAGGTTTATCCGGATGTGTGACGCCTTCAACCTCCCCACCATCACCTTTGTGGATGTGCCCGGATATCTGCCCGGTGTTCAGCAGGAGTACGACGGCATCATCAAGCACGGGGCAAAGATCATCTTCGCCTACTCAGAGGCCACGGTCCCAAAGATTACAGTGGTAACGCGAAAGGCCTACGGCGGGGCCTACATAGCCATGTCTGCCAAGCACCTGGGCGGGGACATCAACTTTGCCTATCCCACTGCCGAGATCGCGGTCATGGGGCCGGAGGGGGCGGCCAACATTATCTTCAGAAAGGAGCTTGCCGAGGCCGAAGATCCGGCCGCAACAAAAGAGAGACTGGTTGAGGAGTACAGGGATAACTTTGCCAGCCCCTTCAAGGCAGCGGAATTAGGCTATACGGATCACATTATCTTGCCTGAGAAGACCAGGGGGGTGTTGATAGAGGCCCTGATGATGCTCAAAGACAAAAGGGAGTCTATCCCTGAAAGAAGGCACGGGAATATTCCCCTTTAATTCCCTGGTTCCAACATAGGGACGCATTGCCGGATCCATGATAAATCCTTGTTGGGACTCCGACATATTTCAGCATTTCTGCCGTGGGGCCGGGTTCCCAGGGGAAAGGGAGGTTCGTCATGAAGATCAAAGGCGCGGTTTTGAGGGAGGCAAACAGGCCTTTAACCATTGAGACCCTGGAGCTCGAGCCACCGGGCCAAGGGGAAGTGCTGGTGAAGTACGTGCACACCGCCTTTTGCCATTCAGACCTCCACTTTCTCTTGGGAGAGATGGGAGAACTTGTGCCCTACCCCTTTGTGGTGGGCCATGAGACCGCGGGTGTTGTGGAGGAGGTAGGCCCCAGGGTCACCAGGGTGGAAAAGGGAGACCACGTGACCGCCACATGGATGATCCCCTGCGGCAGGTGTCCCCAGTGCCAGAGGGGGAGGGGGACCATCTGCACCGGCAACCTCTGGACCCTGTCCGCAGGTCAGCTTCCCAGCGGCGCCACCAGGATGACGGACAAGGACGGGGGACTGGTCTTTTACCAGACCTTTGTCTCAGGCTTTGCCACCCACATGGTCATTCCCGAAGAGGGGGCCATTGTTCTGCCCAAGGAGCTGCCCCTGGACCAGGCCTGTTTCATGGGGTGCTGTGTACCCACCGGATGGGGTTCAATTACCAAAAAAGCCCAGATCCAGCCCGGTGATTCAGTGGCCGTGTTCGGTATGGGGGGCGTGGGCCTTAACACGGTTCGTGCCGCGGCCCTCAGTCATGCCAATCCTGTTATTGCCGTGGATATTGAGGGGAGCAAGGAGGCCATCGCAAGGGAGTTCGGGGCTACCCAGTTCATCAACAGCTCAGAGGAGGATCCGGTCGAGCGTATCAGGCTTGAAACCGGGGGTCTTCCCGTGGAGGGATTAGGGTTCCTGGGAGGAGGCGTAGACGTGGTTGTGGAGGCCATTGGCGATCCCGGGGCCCATATCCAGGCCTACTGGTGCCTTGCCGCAGGGGGAAAGCTGGTTGTCCCGGGCATCATACCGGCCGGTCAGGAGGCCCCCATGCAGCTCACCTTCATGCCCCTCCAGGAGCACTCCATATTAGGGACCCTTTACGGGAGCATCTCCACGGATATCGATATTCCCAGATACGCCCATATGGCCATGACCCAGGATCTTAAACTGGACAAGCTCTGCACCAAGCACTTCAAGCTTGAGGAAATAAACGATGTGGCCGAGGCTATGAAGAGGCGCGAGATTATCGGCCGCTGGGTCTGTGATCTGGATTAAGCAGGACCGGGTTGGAAGCCTGGATTGAAGAGGAGAAGGAGAACTATCCAACAAGAGGGAGGTATTACAGATGACCAGATGTATCTATCCCATGCCCGAATGGCTGGAGGAGAGCAAGAAGCTGTACGACTCCAGTTTTGAGAAGAAACTGCAAAAGATATCAGGGCACTACGCCTACAGGATCAAGGCGGAACCGTCCTGGGGCATAGACAAGGACCTGTTTCAGTGCTCCATCATGGATGCGGGGAAGTTGATTGAGATGAGGTTCTACACGGAAGAGGAGGCAGTTAAGGAGGCGGACTTCATCATGGCGGCCTCCGCTCCCGTATGGAAAAACATACTCACCAAGACGGACAAATTCGTGGCGGCCTTCATGGCCAGAAGGATCAAACTTGATAAGGGAAACCCGGTAAAGGCCCTTGCCCTGGGTCCCTACGCCGGCACCATGGTGGACAGCCTCACCCAGGTGGAACTGGTGTTTCCAGACGACCTGTCCCCGGAGGAGTTCGGGCAGTTCAAGGCCGCCTTTGCCGAGTACAGGGAAAGGGCAGGGGTGTAGGCGGAGGGGAGGGTATTCTGACCCTGCCCCCCCTCCACCATTAGAATCGCGGATAGCCTCAACGGCCGCGCAGGACCTCCGGCGGCACTTCGGCCTTCTCCGGCCACCCTTCGGGTATGATCGTGCCCGGTTTTTCGCCAAGCTTCTCCTTAACCTTGGGGAGCCCGGGGCGCTTGAACTCCTCACGGGGCTCTTTTGGGATCCTGCCGTTCAGGATCGATTCCGAGCGCAGCCTTCTCCCTGCGGTCTTTTCCATCATGGTGCCTATTTCCAGTATCCGGTCTATATTTATCCCGCCGATGTCGATCCCCATCTCATCCAGCATCACGCACATATCTTCAAAGGTGACCAGTCCCACAACGTTTGGATCTTTGTAGTAGTAGGAACCGGTACCGGGTACGGGGATCTTTCCCAGGAAGTTGGCAGGCTGTCCTCCCAGGCCTCCGATGGTTCCCTCGAATATGTCTATGCCCGCCTGAAGGGCGGCCAGGACGTTGGCAAGGCCCCATCCCCTGGTCACATGAAAATGGGCGATGTGGAGATCCGTGTTGGGGATTTCATCCAGTATCATGGAAAAGTAGCGGTAAACCTGATCGGGGGGCGCGGAACCGTCATGGTCTGCGTGCTCAATGTCATCGGCCCCGATGCTGAGCCATCGCTTGGTAAACTCAACGGCGTCTTCAAACCTTGTGGGGCCTGATATGGGACTGCCCCAGATGGTGCTCACCGTGCCGCACATCTTGATGCCGGCGGCCTTGCACTTCTTGATGCAACGTTCCGCCTCCTTCCAGTAATCGGGGAGGGTGGTCCCGCTGTTGGCGAAGTGGTGCTCCTCATCGGTGGATACCATCATAAGGACCCTGTCGGGACCGTACCCCTTCTCCTTCAGCCTGATGGCCTGGTCAACGGCCCCCTCTCTGATTGTTACGGCTGTCCATTCGATATCGTCGTGGTTCAATCCCCTCTTGGCCAGCCTCTTTTTGAAGATGTCGGTGTGCACCCCTTTGAGGACCTCCTCGGCATCCCTGAACTGGGGCATGATACGGGGATTTCCCAGGTTGGTCACCTCCATCCGTTTGACCCCGGCAAAGGCCAGCTCCTGGAGGTAAAAGATCTTGGCCTCGGTGGGTATCCAATCCTCCTCGTGCTGAAAACCGTCCCTTACGGTTATATCGCCCAGCCTGACCTTTTTGGGCATCCTGGGGTTGACCTTGAACATATCGTATTCGCTCATTTTCTCCTCCTTTTGCTGGATACTGGTTACTGGATGCTGGATACTGGATAGTTGATGCTGGTCGAAGATCCCGCTTTCGGGCGGGGAGGGTCGTTTTTCCGACCTCTGACCCCAGTCTCTATCCTTTCCTCTCGCCTCTTCCCGTTATTCCCTGATCGATCTGGGTAACAGCATCTGATGGTGGGGACAGATGGTGGTGGGATTCTGGTAACAGCATCTGGCAAAACCCACAAAGTAGTCCCTGAGTGATGCCATTCGGGTGATCTCGTCCACAAACCCTGCCTTTGCGCAGTATATGGGCCTGGACTGATCATGGTACTGCTGTGCAAGGGCGTTCATCTTGTCTATCACAGGCTCAAGGGGGTGCTCTGCATCCTTTTCCTTGACCAGCCGTCTTGCAAAGGCCGCGGCAGCGGCCGTTTCCCCGTGCATAACGTAGATCTCAGTGGTCCCCACCCCAAGGGTAAAGGCGTTGTTCCGGGTTGCCTGGGGACCTCCCATTATGTAATGGGCCGCGGCAGTGCCCTTGCGCAGGACAACACAGAGCATGGGCATGTGGGAGCTTTCAATGGAGTAGATGAGTGACTGGCCCAGTCCCAGGAGCTCGGCCTGTTCAGCAATATCACCCACGTCGATGCCGCTGGTGTCCTGGAACCAGATCAGGGGAAGCTTGTCCCTGCCGCAGAACATGACAAGCTCGTTCATCTTGATGAGGCCTTCCCTGTACAGCTTCCCGCCGATCCCCAAGTATTTGCCCTCGGCATACCCGGGATAACCCTTTCCCAGGAACCCCTGGCGGTTGGCGATCACTCCCACGGGGAATCCGTCCAATTTCGCAAGCCCGCAGTAGACCTCCGGACCGTAATCGGGCCTGTACTCCATATGCTCGCTCCCGTCAAACAGTCTGGCCAGGACCTGCTCAATGGAATAGGTCCGCTTCTGATTGGCCGGGACGATATAGTTGAGATCCTCAGGTGGATAGAGAGGCTCAGCAGGATCCGCAACCCTGAAGGTCGATGGGTCGTAAAGGGGCATGCCTTCCATACACCTTCTCATGGCCTCGATCACACCTTCTTCCGTACTGAAGACCTCTCTCATGAACCCGGTCCTGTCATGGTGGATCCTCACGCCACCGGGGGGGACCTGCTTGAACTGCCTTGTTGCCTCGATCAGGGTCTCCGCCCCCTCAAGATCAAAGTGCCCCTTGGGAGACATACCGCTCACAATGCCCCCGCCGCCCACTGCCATGTTGGACTTCTCGTGAGCAAAGATAATGGCCGGGCTTATGGCATGATATCCCCCGCCGGCCGGGTTGGTCCCGAACATGCCCACTATCACGGGTATCCCCTTTTCAATCAGCTCCGCGTGCCTGAAAAAGGTCCTTCCCCCTGAGCGTCTGCCTGCGTACACCTTTTCCTGTTCTGTCAGTTTGACACCGCTGCAGTTCAGTATCCAGACCAGGGGGATGTGAAGCTGTTCTGCCACGTCCTGGGCGCGGAACACATGTTCCCGCTGTCCAGGTATCCATGCCCCGGCAAGGACCTTGTTGTCCGAGGCGATTACAAGGGCGTACCTGCCAGATATCTTGCCCAGACCGGTCACCACGCCGGTACTTCCCTCCTGGTTGAACTCTGGATCGTAGAGGCTGTTCAGCGGCAGGAAGGTCCCGGGATCAACCAGCAGATCGATCCTTTCCCAGGCGGTCTTTTCTCCCCGCTTATGGATCTTCTCCTCGGGGATGCCCGCCAGTTTTCTTTTCTCCACCGCCTCTCTGATCTCTTCATCCACCTTTGACACCAGAAGGGCGTTTTCCCTGTTCTGTTCCCTCTCCTTCTCACTCAGTGCCTTTCCCAGAGTAGCCATCTTCTCAAAGTACTGTTTCATAATATCTTACGCCTCCCTGTAGTCTGCTATTTTTTGCTCGAGGGTGGCCACCAGCCCGGCACGGAACCTTGGATCCCTGTACAGCCTGGCATCAGCCTCCATTTCTCTCTTGACAAACGCATGTTCCTCAAAGGTTAACGGGTCGTAATCACGAAGAAGCCGGTTCAGGGCCTCTATGGACTGGGGGGCCAGTGGTCTCCCTGTTTCCATTATCTCATCCCTTGCCTCCCTGAGGGCTTTTCCCCAGAGACGGGAGTAGTTTTCAGGGTTCTTTCTTGTTTGCACCTCCCTGTCCAGGTCCTCCTTTGTGCTAAGGATAAGTCTCTCATTTTGGTTTGTTCCTGGAATGGTATCCTCCGGACAGGTCGCTGTTTCAAGGGCCCCCGGCAGAAGAATCTCCCCGGTCTTCCGGTCGTGATCTTCAAGGGCCTGAGCATAGGCGTTCCTGTCAGCCTCCCGGTCACCGGTTTTTTGCCTTTTGGGGAAGGGGAACGGGATGTCCACAACCACGTTGTATATCCCTATCCGTCTCAGTTGATCGGCCTTGACCTCCTTGGAGGTCTTGCACATGTACTCGGTGTTGGTGAGCTCCGCCTTGACCAGTGACCGGGCTATCCCTGCCCAGCCCGGGATCAGGCCTATCATGGCCTCGCTGAAACAGATGCCGCTTCTGGAGTCTCCCACCAGATAATCGGCCATGAGGGGGATCTCCGCTGACCCCCCGTACCGCGTACCCCCGCCGCAGGCGGCAACTACCCGCAAGACGTCTGAAAGGGCCCTTATTTTCCGGTGCAGGGCACGCCCCTTTTGAAGCCTCGTGTCTGCCCAGTCAAAGAGCCTGTCAATCTCCTCGGGTGAGGCCCCGGAAGCCTCCTTTTCTTGTTTCATCTTAAGGGTAGCGTCCAGTCTTGTGAGACTCTCCTTGAGATCACCCCCCGCATGGACCGGGTCGTTGGCCCCATACAGGATGAGGAACTCCAGCTCACCCGACTGACCGAGGACCTTTTCCAGACCCTCCAGATAGGCGTCGAGGCCCGGATTTCCCACCTGATGAACAGGAGGGTTGAAATAAGAGAGCACGGCCCCTTCCTTTCCTTTAAACCTGATCCGGTCAATCAGGAGATAGGCCCCTCCCTCCGACCATTCGTAGAGCGGGTCCATGTTTTTATACCCATCCATCCTCATAGATCTGACCAAACTTCCCGGTCCCTTCATAAGACACCTCCTCGATATTGTAAGACCTTGCGCCTTATGCCTTCCGCCTCACGCCTCACGCCTTGCGCCTCCCTTACATACCCCAAGAAATACAGATAATCAAGTAATTCAGTCCTGCCCCGGTTTCCCTCGTGGGCTGCCCCTTTTCTAATTGACAAAACCTCTGTGCGGGCCTATAGAATTAAGTCTTAGGGATTGGGGAATTTAGGGATTTAGGCGGTTCCCGATTAGATCTTGCCCGCCTAAGGCGGACATAAACCAAGCCGAATTCTTCATCGTTCTTCTTTGCGGGGTTTGCGCTTTTGTGCGAGGCATTCATGGTTCTGGCTCGTCACAGGCCCTGAAGCCTCGTGTTGCGGGCAAACGCCCTGAGCGGTCGCTCCTTGCGGTCGCTGACTTTTTCTTAAAAAAGGAGATATTTATGGACTTCAGTCTTTCCATGGAACAGGAGATCCTGCGTAATTCGGTCAGGGATTTTGCTGAAAAGGAGATCGGACCGGTTGCAAGGGAATTAGATGAAAAAGAGGAGTTCTCCTATGAAACCATGCAGAAAATGGCGGACCTGGGCCTTTTCGGCATGTTCGTGTCTGAGAAATATGGCGGCCAGGGAATGGATTATGTGTCCTACATTATCGCCACTGAAGAGATTGCCAGGGTGGATGGATCACACGCCGCCACAGTGGCTGCGGGCAATTCACTGGGGATCGGACCCCTGTATTATTTCGGAAACGAGGAACAAAAGAAGAGGTATCTTCCCAGACTCTGCAGCGGAGAGGCCCTGTGGGGTTTCGGGTTGACCGAGCCGAACGCAGGTTCCGATGCGGGCAATTCCAAGACAACAGGGATCCTGAACGGGGATGAATGGATCATTAACGGGAGCAAGATCTTCATTACCAATGCCTCCACCACCATTACAACAGGGGTGACCTGCCTCTGCCGCACCGGAACCCGTGATGACAGCAGGCCTGAGCTTTCCTGTATCCTTGTGGAATCTGGCACACCCGGCTTCGAGGCACGGGAGATGCATGGCAAGCTCATGTGGCGGGCCTCCA
This sequence comes from Deltaproteobacteria bacterium, assembly GCA_011051075.1. Lineage (GTDB taxonomy): Bacteria > Desulfobacterota > DSM-4660 > Desulfatiglandales > Desulfatiglandaceae > Desulfacyla. The sequence goes on from DREN01000166.1 coordinate 9,853, forward strand.
ACACCAGCGAGCTCTACTTTGATGACTGCCGTGTCCCTGCGGGGAACCTCCTTGGTCCGAGGGGACATGGGTTTTATCAGATGATGCAGACCCTGGACGGGGGACGCCTTTCCATAGGGGCCATGGGACTGGGCGGGGCCCAGGGGTGCTTTGATCTGGCCCTCAAGTACAGCAAGGAACGGGAACAGTTCGGCAAACCCATATCCCACTTCCAGGTGAACGCCTTCAAGCTTGCCGACATGGCCCTCGAGATAGAATGCGCCCGTCTCATCCTGTACAAGGCGTGCTGGCTCAGGGATAATAACAAACCCTTTTCCAAGGAAGCGGCCATGGCCAAGCTCCACTGCTCTGAGGTCATGTACCGCTGCGCCAATCACGCTGTTCAGCTCCACGGCGGCTACGGCCTGATGAAGGAGTACGATGTGGAGAGGTTCTACAGGGATCAGAAACTCCTTGAGATCGGAGAAGGTACATCCGAGGTGCAGAGGATCGTTATATCAAGGCTCATTGGAGCCCTGTAGCTATTGCATCCACACGCCCCCACAATCCGGACCTCTGCCATGTTAGACTTCATTATCGGTAAAGAGATAGCCGCCTACGTCAGGCGCCACCGTGGCATGGTCGTCACCGCTCTGATCCTGATGGCTATCTCTTCCCTGTTCGTGGTGGTCCCCGCCTATATACTTCAGCCCTTTATAGACGAGGGGATGAAGACCGGTTCAATGCCTGTGGCCTGGAAAATACCCTGGGTGCAACTGGAACCCGGGACATGGTTCTCCTTTAAGCGGACCGAACTGACCGTTGTGGAGGGGATAACCCCAAACCGCCTTCTTGTTCTCCTTACCCTGGTGGCCTTTGTGGCGGTTTTCTGCAGATCGGTCACCACCTACTTCGGTGGGCTTGCCGCGGCCGCTTTTTCCAACCGGGCCGTTAAGTCGATCCGCATAGACCTGTTCAGGCAACTGAGCTCGCTTTCACCGGGGTTCTATCATAAGGAGAAGGGAGGAGAACTGATCGCCAGGTCCACGGCAGACCTGGCCGTGCTCCAGAACCTCATCGCCGAGGTACTCTTAGGCCTTATCCAGTATCCCCTGACGGCCCTGGTATTTCTGGCCTATCTCTTTGTGATGAACCTCAAACTGACCCTGCTTGTCTTCTTTGCGGTGCCCCTCATCGCCCTGCTGGTGAGGCTGTTCGGGAGGAAGGTCAAAAAGCACTCCTTCAGGGTCCAGGAGGCCACTGCCCAGGTTACTTCAGCCTACCACGAGACCCTCCTCTGCCTTAAGCTGGTACAGGGGTTTTTCATGGGGAGGGGCGAGGTAAGGCGGTTCAGCAACCTGGCCGAAGACCTCTACAGGAAGGTCATGCACTGGAACCGGTGGCAGTTGGGCCTGGGCCCCATGATGGACTCTGTGGTATTTCTGGTCATGCCGGCGGTTCTTATTGTAGGCAAGATCTATTTTCACCACACCCTCGGGGAGATCATGGCCATGGCCTACGCCTTTTCAAGGGTTTATAGGCCCATAAAGAGGCTGGCCATGGTGAACAACCAGATCAAGACCATCCAGGGCGCCACAAGACGTGTCTTCGGCATTATGGAACAGGTCCCCGATATCAGGGACAAGCCGGGCGCCAAGCCCCTTCCCCGACATCATAAGTCCATTGAATTTGACAGGGTAAGCTTCGGCTATGCCCTCGGGGACCTGGTGCTGAAAGATATTTCGTTCCACCTCAAAAGGGGGGAAATGGTGGCCTTTGTGGGGTCAACAGGGGCGGGGAAGAGCACGCTCCTGGACCTGATCCCCCGTTTTTATGACGTTACAGAAGGAAGTATCTCCGTTGATGGAAAGGATGTGCGTGAGGTCACCCTTGAATCTCTCCGCAGACAGATAGGGATAGTCAGTCAGGAGACACTCCTCTTCAACCAGACCATTCAGTACAACATCGGCTACGGAAACCCGGATATGGGGATGGAAGAGATAGTGGCGGCCGCAAAGGCCGCCAATGCCGATGAGTTTATCAGGGCCCAGCCACAGGGCTACCAGACCCCGGTGGGTGATCAGGGAAGCCTTTTATCGGGGGGGCAGCGACAGCGGATAGCCATTGCAAGGGCCATCCTCATCGATCCCGCCATTCTCATGCTGGACGAGGCGGCCTCGGCCCTTGATGCCGAGAGTGAAAGGCTTGTTCAGAGGGCCATCGAGGATCTGAAGGGAACCCGGACCATTCTCATGGTGGCCCACAGGCTGAGCACCATCATGAGGGCAGACCGTATATTCGTCCTGGAAAAGGGAAGGATCGTGGAGACAGGGACCCCCGACGAGCTCCTGGGAATGAACGGAAGGTTCAGACAGCTTTATGACATGCAGTTTGGAACGGGGCCTGATTCTCAGGCGGCGCAGGCGTCCTAAGGCCCTGACCCTGAAAATTATGCATCCTGCCCCTGCAGGCCGGGTGTAGAGGGTAACCGAGATGACGTTGACCAAGAGGGATATTGTGGACAGGGTCTTGGAGAATGTGCGTTTCAGACGAAGGCACAAGGGCCCTCAGCTATTCCTGTTCCCGGAGCTTGACACCGTCCCCCTTTCCCGGAAACGGGCCGCCCAGATCGTCGATTCCCTGTTCGAGAAGATCAAGGAGGGCCTGGCCAGGGGTGAAGATGTGCGCATTTTCGGCTTCGGCAGGTTCCAGGTGAGGTTCAAGTGGCCCAGAAAGGGGAGAAACCCTCAGACCGGAGAGGCTATTATCATCGGATCCAGGAGACGCGTGAGTTTCAAGGCCTACCGGAAGCTGAGGGATAGGTTGAATCCTCGAGATGGTTGAGGAGTCCAAGATTTTTCGACCTGTGCGGTTAGCTTGAGTCCGTGGGGGCCTCTTTTCCAAAGGACGCAACAAAATATTCCACGGAACATGGGACGCCCCCTTGGTTCGGATTACAGCTTCGGAGCAGGCAGAGACCTGTAAAGGCTCCAACCGAGATTCTCTCCCGGAGCTTTTCCGTAGCCTGTTTCAAGCGCATTCTGCCGTCCCCATGCAATGAGACAGGGTTTTGCGTCCTTTGTAAAAGAGGCCCCCACGGACTCAAGCTAACCGCACAGGTCGAAAAATCTTGGACTCCTCAACC
>DREN01000173.1 GCA_011051075.1 Deltaproteobacteria bacterium
CATCCTGCATCATCCATCCTGTATCGTGCATCTTGCATCGTGCGCCCTGCATCGTGCGCCCTGTCACGACACCAGTTCGCGGGCAACAATATCCATGTCCTGGAGACTGCCCCTCACCACCTCCCCGAGGTCCAGTGACCTAACTGTCTCACCGGCCTGCTCATCTCTTTCAGCACAGCCCTGGAGGATCCTGATGCCGTTGAGGTAGATCTTTTCCACCGCCTCCCTTGCAAAAAGCCTTGCAGCGGCCCTCATATACGAGGGTGTGCGAGCCTGGCCCCCCGTGTAAACGGCCCCCTTGTGACAGAGCGCCCCGGCTGTCTCGGCCCAGGTCATCATATCGGCCAACAGGAACATGACGTGCTGGGATTTGGTAAGTTTTTTCTTCCTGGCGCTCAGGATCACCTCGTTCATGACCAGGATGGCCCTTGCCAGAAGAGGACCGCCCGTCTCCTCGGAGAGAGAGGCAAGGCGGTCTGCCATTTCCTGGTAAAAGCCCCCTTTGGAGCGTACCGTGCTTCTCATGCGGAACATGGAGATGATGTTTCGTTGAATCTCGCTGGTCCCTTCGTATATGGTCAGGATCTTCACGTCCCGCTTTATTTTTTCCACCTCGAACTCCCGGATATAGCCGTAACCGCCGAAGGCCTGGATCGCGTCATTGGCCATGGCGTCTCCAGCCTCGGTGGCAAAATACTTGGCAATGGAACCTTCTACCTGCAGATCCTCTTCATCCGTATCGAGCCTCCGGGCCACTTCCTCGATGTAGGCCCTGGCCGCCTCCAACTGCACGGCGTGGGGAACCAGGAGCCTGTGGGTGTATCCCTGTTTCTCGGCAAGGGTCGTGCCGAACTGTACCCTCTCCTTGGAGTACTTGACCGTCCTTTCCAGGGAGGCCATTCCGCCTCCCAGCCCGAATGTGGCCACCATGAGCCTGGTGTAGCCGAACACCTTGTTGGCCTGCTTAAGGCCCTGGCCCTCTACGCCTCCCACAAGGTCCTCCACGGGCACGAAAAGGTCCTCAAGACTCAAGGGGCAGGTGTCAGAGGCCCGGATGCCATGCTTATCCTCATGTTTGCCGGGAACGAGCCCCTGGGCCCCGGCCTCCACAATGAAAAAGGAGGGTCCGTCCGGGGTGTCGGCAAGGATCGTGTAGAGGTCTGCAACGCCCCCGTTGGTGATAAACTGTTTCTGGCCGTTGATCCTGTAGCCCGTGATATTTCCGCCTTCATCAAGGACGCGCTCGGCCCGGGTCTTTAAAGACTGAACGTTTGATCCTGCCTCAGGCTCGGTGACACCGTAGGCCACCACAAGGCCCTGCTCGGCGATCTTGGTGATATACTTCTCCCGCTGCTCAGGGGTCGCACCAACCCTTATGGGGTCCATGCCCAGACATATGGCCAGAAACGAGGTGGCAATGGCCAGGTCCATCTTTGCCATCCTCTCAGATACAACGGCTATTTCCGTGGCACCTGCCCCCAGCCCCCCGTACTGCTCCGGTATGAATATGAGGTGAAGGGCAATGTCAGGCCCAAGCATGAAGCGAATCAGATCTGAGGGGAAATCGCCTGCCCGGTCCATCTCCAACTTAATCTCAAGGGGGAGTCTTTCTCTCTCAAGTTTATCAATGGTATCGAGGACCATGGACAGGATCTCAGGGTCCATCCCGGTCTGCTGTGTCATGAACAATCCTCCGATGGTGTTTTTAAACTCCTTAAGCATGTGGCTCAGGATGCAGGTACTCAGGGCCAGGGCACCTTAAAACCGATTACGTGAAAGCAGGCATCCGGCAACCATCCTGAGTCTTGATTATTAAACTTCCGGGCCTGTCCGTCAAGTGCAAAAAGAAACTGCTGCAATTCCCATACAAGGGCCATCCTATCCAAAAGCCTTGACAATGGTACTCCATGAAAATAAAATCATCTTCAGTCGGTGTTGAGCTCTGAGCGCACAGGATTGCCCAGGTGGTCGGCCCCTGTGAACGGCTGCCCGGGCAGTACCGCTACCCACCAGAACAGGGAGAAGATTAAGCCTTTGGAAGACGACTCTGAGCAGGGGTTCTGGAGCCTTGTCAAATCCTTGATCAGGAAAAAGAACCGCCTGGACCAAGGCAGTGACCTGACCGAGGAGATACACGACCTGATGGACGAGGGTCAGGCCAGGGGCCTCATTTCCGATGAGGAATCCCATATGGTCTACGGCGTACTGGATCTGAAGGAGACCCCGGCCCATTCCATAATGATTCCGCGGACAGAGATCTCTTCCGCATCCGTAGACTCCACCCTGGGAGAAGTCATCCATCTTGTCACAGAGTGCGGACATACCAGGATCCCTATCCACAAGGATAATATCGATCGGATTGTGGGCATTCTTCACTCAAAGGATCTTTTGAAACTCCTGGGTGAGCCACCCGAGTCAAAGATCCCGCCGAACATCCTGAGGAAACCTTTCTTTGTGCCTGAAAACCGCCGGGTCAGCGATCTGCTGAAGGACATGCAGGAAAAGACCACCCATCTGGCCATTGTCACCGATGAATACGGGGGCACTGCCGGCATTATCACCATAGAGGATATCTTAGAGGAGATCGTGGGCGAGATCATGGATGAGCATGATCACGAGGAGGAGCTGTTGAGGGTCCTCGATGACGGGTCTCTGCTGGTCGATGCCCGCCTGGAGGTTAAAAAATTGGGGGAACAGCTCAACATGGACCTGCCCAAGGGTGACTTCGAGTCTGTGGGGGGCTTTCTCATCAGCCTCACTGGAAGGATCCCGGAGATCGACGAGAAGGTATGCTTTGAGAATATTGAGATGAGGGTCAAGAAGGGGGATCAGCGAAGGGTAGAAAAGGTTCTCATCTCCCGCATAACCGAGCCTGATTCTTCGGTCGATGGATCATCCCCGGTTTACGGTTCCGGATGACCAAATCCAGTAATGGCTACCGCAGAGTCCAACTTCCGGCTGCGCAACCTGCTCCTTGCCGTCCTGTCAGGGGTCCTGTTGACCCTGGCCTTCCCCCCGGGCCGTCTTTCATTTGTGGCCTGGTTTGCCCTTGTCCCCCTTCTCGTATGCCTTGAAAACCGGTCACCGGCCAGGGCCTTCATTTTGGGCCTTGTCTCTGGCCTGGCCCATTATCTCAGCCTGATCTACTGGATCGTGGTGGTGTTGGGACGTTACGGCAACCTGAACGCCCCCATCGCCTTTTTAGCGCTTTTTCTCCTTTCCCTCTACCTCTCCCTATACCTTGCCCTCTTTGCCTGCATGTCAGGTCTCGTGAGGGAGTCTGGTTTCCATGCTGTTCTGGCGGCCTGTTTCTGGGTCGCTCTGGAGTATCTGCGGGGGTATGTGTTGACCGGTTTTCCCTGGTGTCTTTTAGGTTATACCCAGTATGAGCAGCTTTGGCTGATCCAGATTTCAGATCTTGCGGGGGTTTACGGGGTTTCCTTCCTGATCGTCTTTGCGAACGGATTAATCTTTAGCATGCTTATGAGGCGTGGTCCTAAAGACGCCGCCTCTCTCAGATGGGAAATCCCCCTTTTTTTGATCTTTCTCACAGGAACGTTCATATACGGGAACAACCGGCTCCAGAAAGAGAAGACAGGGGATGGGAATACCCGCGTGATCAGGGCCGCCGTGGTGCAGGCAAACATCGACCAGTCGATTAAATGGGACCCGGCCTTCCAGACGGAGACAGTCAGGACCTACCAGAGGCTGACCCTCTCAGCAATGGCCTTTGAGCCCGGCCTCATCGTGTGGCCCGAGACCTCTCTACCCTTCTTTTTTCAGAACAGCAGGAAGTTTTTTCCTGAAATAGTTTTCCTTGCAGAGAGATCAGGGGCCATCCTTGTTTTCGGCAGCCCGGCCTACAAACCTGTTGATGGCGAAATCAGGTATTTCAACCGCGCCTACATGATCACACCCAACACCCGACAGATCCAGTACTACGATAAGACCCACCTGGTGCCCTTTGGTGAATACGTGCCCCTGAAAAAATACATCCCCTTTATCGGGCAACTGGTCCAGGCGGCCGGTGATTTCGCCCGGGGAGAGACCCTGGCCCCCCTGAAAGCAGGGTCTATTTCAGCGGGGATACTCATCTGCTTCGAGGTGGTATTCCCTGAACTGGCCAGGACCCTTACGAGGGAGGGGGCGAACCTGCTTGTAAACATTACAAACGATGCCTGGTTTGGCATGACCAGCGCCCCGTATCAGCACCTCAGTATGGCCGTATTCCGGGCCGTGGAAAACAGGAGACCCATGATCCGGGCCGCAAACACGGGGTTCAGCGCCTTTATAGGACCAGAGGGGACCATCCTTGCCAGGAGCAGCCTCTATACGGAAGAGGTGTTGAAGCGCGCCCTGTCCCTGCCCGGGCCCTCTCTGACCTTCTACACCCGCTTTGGGGACCTGTTTGCCCTGGTTTTGTCCCTGGTCACCCTATTCTCATGTCTATGGGCAGGCTGGAAAAGGAGGCGGTGAGGTTGCCTTATCAGGGGCATTGTGCGAGAATCACCAAATGGCGTTCTTGAGGAAAAACCGTGTAGGTCTTGCCCTGGGTGGAGGGGGCGCCCGGGGGCTTGCCCACATAGGCGTAATAAGGGCCCTGGAGCGGGAGAACGTTCCTGTTGACATTCTGGTGGGAACGAGCATCGGGGCCCTTGTAGGCGGGGCCTATGCCAGCGGAATGAGCCCCGATGAAATGGAGAACAGGGTTGATGAGTACCTCAAAAGTCCCATATTTGAAACCTCCGCCATAAAGGCCTTTGATCAGGCCCATAACCAGGAAAATCTGGATCTCACGACAAGGATCCAGAGCTACCTCAAGAACCGTTTTTTTCTGATTCAGGCCATGTTCAGACCCGGTATCCTCTCCAACGAGGATTTTCAGGCCACCATCGATTTCTTTGTCCCTGACATCAGGATTGAAGAGACCCGGCTTCCTTTCCGGGCCGTGGCCACTGATCTGGTCAGCGGTGAGCTGATCGTTTTCTCCAGGGGCTCCCTGAGACAGGCGGTGATGGCCAGTTGTGCTGTTCCCGGGGCTGTAATGCCCCTCAGGGAGGGGGAGAGACTCCTGTCCGACGGGGGCATCATCTGCCTTATCCCCAGCTCAGTCGCCAGGATGGAGGGGGCCGACGTTGTGATTGCCGTGGCCGTGGACCGGGATGTGGTCACCGATGAAGAGCTCAGGACAGTGGTGGGCATATACCACAGGGTCAGCGAGATCATGTCAAGCAGGCTGAGGAAGGTGGAGCTCGACAACGCCGACGTTGTAATCCTCCCGGAGGTGGGAGATATCCACTGGACCAGCTTCTCCAGGGCCGGCAACCTGATCCGGGAGGGTGAAGGGGCGGTACATGATAAGATCCACGAAATACGAAAGGCCACCAGAGGCCTGAAGGGATGGTTCAAAATAAAGGGGGTGCTGAAATCAAAACCGCTTCGCAGGGCCGTCAATTGATGAGGGTGATAGATTTTCTCCCTGGAGGTCCCGGGAGATTTCCTTTTATCTTGACAAGGTCCGTAGCCCCTGATAGTCGTCACTTTATAGCTAAATCATAGCCATGTTAAAGGCGTCTTTTTTTGACCGGAGGGCCCTGATCCAGACGTGGGGTCCATGGGTGGAACAGGGTTTGAAAAGGGGTGCCGGGTTTTCTCAGATAATTCTGAACTGTTTTTCCTATAAGCGTATATTTCCAAAATCGTGTCTGAACAGGGTTCCTGTCAGGGTTCCAAGAAGAGAGGAGGGTGACCCATGGGTATTGTACCAGAAATCATCAAAATTGTCGGCAGGGAAAACGTATTCGACGATCGCGTGGAGTGCCTCAGTTATTCCCGGGATCTTTCGGTCCATGAGGGGGTCCCCGATCTGGTAGTCTTCGCCTACACCACAGAGCAGATTTCAGATATTATGCGCCTGGCCCATCAGGAAAAAATGCCCGTGACCGTACAGGGTTCAGGCACGGCCACCACCGGGGCCTCCCTCCCCGTTGAAGGGGGCATACTGCTTGACGTTCACAGGATGAACAAGATCCTTGAGATCGACAAAGACAATTTCTACGCAAGGGTGGAGCCGGGTGTTATCTGCAACCAGCTCAACACTGAACTGGCCAGGAACAACCTCATGTTTCCCCCCAATCCAGGAAGCGAGGCCATCGCCACCATAGGGGGGATGATGTCCACCAACGCCAGCGGCCATCGTGCCGTCAAGTACGGTACGGCAAGGGACTACATAAAGGCACTCAAGGTGGTTCTGGCAGACGGGACCGTTATTGAGACCGGTTTCAAGACCCCGAAATCTTCCTTCGGGTATGACCTGAACCGTGTGTTTGCCAGTTCTGAGGGAACCCTGGGGGTTATTACCGAGATCACCGTGAAGATCCAGGTCCGTCCCGAGTATAACGCCCTGGCCCTTGCCATATTTAACGATCTTTTCGCTGCCGGGGCCGCGGTAACCGACATAATCGGCTCCGGGATCCAGCTTACGGCCTGCGAAATATTAGACAAGTACAGTCTGAAGGTGGTGGAGGAGGCCATCGAAAGGGATATCACGGGGATCGAGGCCATGCTGATCATTGAATCCGACGGGGTGAAGGAGACGGTGGTCAAGGATATGGATAGGATCGGGGAGATATGCGGGAAGCACGGGGTGAAGGAGTTTACCTGGTCCGATGATCCCGCGAAGGCCGCCGAGATCATGGAGGCGCGGGGGAAACTGGTGCCCACCCTCTCGAGGATCAAACCGGGAAACAGGCTGGTGGCCATATCCGAGGATCTGGGCATACCTCCCACCAGGATCCCGGAGGTGATCAAGAGGGCCCAGGAGATATCGGACAAGTACGATCTCCTGCTCACCACCTTCGGGCATATTGGTGACGGGAACGTCCATACCACGATGGTTACGGACATGAGGAGCAGGGAGGAGTGGGAGAGACTCAGGCCCGCCGCCGATGAGTTAGCCGAACTGGCCCTTGAGATGGGAGGGACCATAACCGCTGAACATGGATCAGGTATTGCCAGGGCCCCCTACGCGGAAAAGCAGATGGGCCCTGCCCTAGATGTCATGAGGTCCATAAAGCAGGCCCTTGATCCCAATAACATCCTCAACCCGGGCAAGATGGGTCTGGAACGGAAGGAGTACGACATCTACGACCACTTCGCCTTCCAGCCCCTCATTGACCATCCCGAAGGTGTCAACTCCTTTGGTGAGTTTATAGACAACGAACTCCTGGCATGCATCTACTGCGGGTTCTGCCGCCTGGGATGCCCCACCTTCAGCGTGACCCACAGGGAATCGAGAAACGCGCGCGGAAGGAATGTCCTTGCCTTCAACCTTTTGAACGGGACCCTGGAACCATCCAGGGAGCTGGCCGAGGCCATGTACAGTTGTACCACCTGCCAGGCGTGCACCTACTTCTGTCCGGCCCAGGTAAAGGTGGATGAGATCGTGGAAGGGGTCCGCGAAAAACTCTACAGGGAAGGCCTGGCTCCGGAACCGGTGCTTGCGGTGGGTGAGAATATCAGCAAGACAGGAAATGTGTTTGCCAGTGCCAGGGAGGAGAGGATAGACATATACCCACCGGCCCTCAGGGAGAAGGCGGCAAAGGGAGAACTCAAGGAGCGGGCAGAGACCCTGCTGTTTATGGGATGCGTGCCCAGCTACCTGGACATGAAGATGGTCCCGAGCCTCATAAAGCCCCTGGATGCGGCGGGTGTGGACTATACCACCCTTTCCGTTGAGGAGAGCTGCTGCGGTTTTCCCCTCTATCTCATGGGGGCAAAGGACGACTTCAGGGACGGTGCCCTTAAACTCATGGAGAGGATCCAGGCCACGGGGGCCAGGGAGCTGGTGACCCCCTGCGCCGGGTGTTACAAGACCTTCGCCAAGATCTATCCGGAGGTAGGGGACCTGGGGCTCGAGGTCTATCATTCGGTCCATTATCTGGAGAAGCTAATCAATGAGGGTCGGATCAAACTGAAGGGGGACCTGGGGAAGAAGGTTACATACCACGACCCGTGCGATCTGGGCAGGGCCTTCAAGATCTTTGAAGAACCCCGTAATATCCTTCAGCAGGTCCCTGGTCTGGAGTATGTGGAGATGGCCCGGAACCGGCTCCAGGCGCGGTGCTGCGGGGGCGGCGGAGGCGTACAGGCCAATAACCCCGATATGGCCATTGAAATGGCGGCGGAGAGGGTAAGAGATGCTCTGTCAGTGGGAGCGGAAATCATTGTCTCGGGTTGTGCCGCCTGTAAGGACAATCTGAAAAAAGGGGCAAAGGCCATACCCAAAGGGGAGCGGGGCAAGATCAAGATCATGGATATAACGGAGATGGTGGCAAGGCAGATAGATGGTTGATGCTGGATGCTGGATGCTGGGTACTGGAAATTGGGGATAGCAAACAATTAACTTCCTTTAAAAACCGGCATTCCAATATTCCATGTATGCGGCAAAAAGACTAAGACTTAATAAACCACTTTAATTTCAATAAGTTGTAGAATTTCCGAGACGTCGAGTTATTTGTGGATGAGGGAAGAAATGTCAGAAGAAAAAAAGGTCACAAGGAAAAAGATTGAAGCGGCCAAGGTATGCAAGAAGATCATGGCCGATCATTTTTACGAGATGGACGAGGCCTCAAGGACAGGTTCGAGAAAAATAGCCTGGTGTACCAGCGTGGGGCCTGCTGAACTACTGAGGGGCATGGGCTTTCTGGTGTATTACCCTGAAAACCACGGGGCCATGTTAGGGGCCACGCGCATGGCAACGGACCTGATCCCCTACGCCAATGCTCTGGGGTATTCCCCTGATATCTGTTCCTACCTGACCTGCGATGTGGGTTCCTATCTGCAGAAGAAGACCCCCCTCAAAATGGCCTACAACATTGAATCGGTCCCTAAGCCCGATGTGCTTGTCTTTAATACCAACCAGTGCAGGGACGTGCAGGACTGGTTCTCGTGGTACGGGAGGGAGCTGAAAGTCCCGGTTGTGGGCATCCATACCCACAGAGATATCGGTGATATAGGAGGGGCCCAGATAAGGGATATTGCTTCACAGATAGAGGAGTTGATCCCCGTGCTGGAGGAGGTCAGCGGGGAGAAGTTCGATATGGACCGCTTCAAAGAGGCGGTCGGTTATTCGAGACGCACGTCCCAGCTCTGGAGGGCCTGCCTTGAGACCGCGGCCGCCATCCCCTCTCCCTGGACCTTTTTTGACGCTACCATCCATATGGGGCCCGCCGTTGTGGCACGGGGAACCAGGCAGGGGGTCGAGTATTACGAACTGCTCCTGCCTGAATTAGAGCAGAGGGTCAAAGACGGCGTGGCCGCGGTGGAAGGGGAGAAGTACCGGATTTACTGGGAGGGGATGCCCATATGGGGCAAACTCAGGGCCCTTTCAGAGCAGTTCTTCTCCCTCAGGACCTGCGTGGTGGCCTCCACCTACTGTAACAGCTGGATATTCGATCAGCTTGATCCTGATGATCCCTTCGAAAGTATGGCCAGGGCCTACACGGAGCTCTTTATCGTCAGGGATGAGCCCTACAAGGAGGAGTATATCACCGACTGCTTCAACAGGTTCAAATTTGACGGTATCCTCTTTCACGACGCCAAGACATGCCCCAACAACTCCAACAACCGCTACGGGATGCCTGAAAGGCTGAGCGAGAAACTGAGGATACCCGTGCTCACCATAAACGGGGATTTGTGCGACCTGAGATGCTATTCAGAGGAGCAGGCCAAGACCAATATAGAGGCATTCATAGAGCAGTTGGAGGAGAGGGGTTAATGTCACAGGACCGGACCTTTAAGGCCGGTATCAGAGGCAGGGTTATATGAGCGACAATGAACCGGTAACTATGCGAGAAGCGTTCTTCGCGGGTGTTGACGTGGGATCTTCCCGGACCAAGGTGGCCATCCTTGACCGGAAAAAGAGGCTTGTGGGGCACGCGGTAAGAAGATCGGGTACCGATTTTTCCGAAACGGCAGAGGTCTGTCTGAAGGAATCCCTGGACATGGCCGGCCTTCCGAGGGAGGGGATGGCGCGGTGCGTCTCGACCGGCTACGGGAGAAAGAACGTCCTTTTCAGTGATGACACAAAAACGGAGATCGGTTGCCACGCCAGGGGCTGTTACCACTACTTTCCCGTTGCCATGACCATCATAGATATCGGGGGACAGGACAACAAGGTAATCAAGGTTGACGCACGGGGCCGGCGCCTGAACTTCAAGATGAATAGAAAGTGCGCCGCGGGTACGGGGGCCTTTCTGGAAGAGATGTCCATGCGCCTTGGAATACCCCTTGAGGAGATGGACTCCCTTGCCCGGGAATCGGAGCAGATGGTGGAGTTGGGGAGCTACTGCACCGTCTTTTCAGGCACGGAGGTCCTGGAGAAGATCAGAGAGGGCAAAAAGGTCCCGGATATTGTAAAGGGGCTCTTTTTTTCCGTGATCAAGCGGGTCCTCGAGATGGACTCCCTAACGGACCGGGTGGCTATGACCGGCGGGGTGGTGGCCCATAACCCCATCCTCGTGGAGATGGTAAAGGAGATAACGGGCCGGGAGATACTCGTTCCCGAATACCCGCAGCTAACCGGGGCTGTGGGCGCCGCGCTCTTTGCCGTGGATGAGGGGGCCTCTGAGGGTCAGTAAAGTGATTCAAATTTTCCGGCGGCGGCCTGATCTTTTTGCCATGGCCGCCAACAGGCTAAATGACAGAGGGAGGTATTGAAATGAACATAAGCAAATGGACACACGCGGGAACCATATTGAAGATGAACGCCCTCAACTATCCTGACAAGCTGGGGTGGCAGGACAAGGCCCGGGAGTTCAACTTCAGGGAGTGGAACGAAAGGTCATGCTCCTTTGCCAACGGGCTCAGAGACCTGGGCGTGGGGCATAAGGATACCTTTGCGGTCCTGGCCTACAACAGAGGCGAATGGATGGACATATACGCCGGCTGTGCAAAGGGTGGGCAGATCGTTGTGCCCATCATGTTTAGATTGGCGGGCCCTGACATAGAGTATATTACCAACCATTCGGAGTGCAAGGCCATTGTGGTTGAGGCCCCCTTTGTGGAACTGATTGACGGCATCAGGGACAAGCTTCCGATCCCCGATGGTAATTATATCTACCTGGGGGACGGTCCTGTGCCCGAGGGGTATGTGGGATACGAGGATCTCCTGGAAAGATCCTCGTCAGACGAGCCGGATATCATGGTGGACTCCGCCGATATATGGGTAATAATGTACACATCAGGGACAACGGGGAGGCCCAAGGGGGTAATGAGGACCCATGAGAGCACCGTGGCCCAGTACTATCTGAACGACATCAACATGGGGGTCAGGCCCACCGACAAGGTTATGCTGGTCATGCCCATGTGCCATATCAACTCCATATACTACTCCTTTGCATACACCCTGGTTTCGGCGCCCGTGTTCGTTTACAACATGGTGAGCTTTGATCCTGAAGACCTCCTGAGGACCATCGCGGAGTATGAGATCACGTTTACCTCACTGGTCCCCACCCACTACATCATGCTCCTTGCCCTGCCCGATGAGGTCAAGAACAGCTTTGATGTCTCATGTATGAGGCAGCTTCTCATATCCTCGGCCCCGGCCAGGAAGGACCTGAAGCTGGCCATCATGGACTACTTCAAGAACGCTGAACTCTGGGAGGCCTACGGGAGCACCGAGGGAGGACTGGTGACGCTCCTCAGGCCCGAGGACCAGTTCAAGAAGTTGGGCTCCATCGGCAAGGAGATCTTCGGGACGGACCGTATCAGGATCCTTGACGAGGACAGAAACGAGGTGCCGGATGGCGAGGTGGGAGAGCTGTTCTACCGCACCCCCATGCTGCTCAAAGAGTATCTCAAAGAACCTGAAAAGACCAAAGAGGCCTTTGATGGAGAATGGTCATCGGCCGGGGATATGGTCAGGCGGGATGAGGACGGGTATTATACCCTTGTTGACAGAAAGGCCAACATGATCATCACGGGCGGGGAGAACGTCTATCCTTCGGAAGTGGAAAGCGCCGTGGGGGCCCATGAGGCTGTTAAGGACATCGCGGTCATAGGTGTGCCCGACGATAAGTGGGGTGAGGCCATCAAGGCCATCGTGGTGCTTAATGACGGCTATGAAGAGAGCGATGAACTGGCCAAAGAGATCATGGAGTTTACCCGCGGAAAGATTGCGGGATTCAAGAGGCCCAAGAGCGTTGATTTTGTGAAAGACGAGGATATGCCCAGGACACCCACGGGAAAGATCCTTCACCGCATTCTGAGGGAGCAGTACGGGAAGTGGGGGGAGTAGGGACTGGTATTATTGGGTACTGGGTATTGGGTACTGGATACTGGATGCTTGATACTGGATGCTGGATATCCCACTGTGGCGGGACTGGATGGGAAATGTCGGGCATCGATAGAACAGCAAGCATCATCTTTCGTCATTTTAGGCATTTCTTTTTTTAATCTTAACTTAACTGGAGGACTATCAATATGTTGAAAAAGGCTTTCGTACCTTACAAAGGTTATTATTCAACCCCGTTCAGCAGGTGGCAGGGGAGCATGGCCAATGAGAACTCAATAGTTCTGGCCGGGAATACATCAAAGAGGTGGCTGGCGGAAAAGGGCTGGGATGCGGGGATGTTCGACTACCTTATACTGGGTATAACCATCGGACAACACCATCAGTTTTATTCGAGCCCGTGGGTCGCCGCCCTCATGGGTGCGGGGGGAATCCCCGCGGTAGCCCTCAGCCAGGCGTGCACCACCTCCACCACCTGTATTTACAACGCGGCCATGGGAGTGGAGACGAGGCTTTACAAGAACTGCTA
>DREN01000447.1 GCA_011051075.1 Deltaproteobacteria bacterium
CAAGTATGCGGGCCTGGGGCAGATCAACCCCCTGGCCGCTGTTTGCTCGGTACAGATGATGCTGGACCACCTTGGGGAGGATGAAGCGGCCTCGGGTGTTTTCGGGGCGGTCCGGAGGGTGGTGAAGGAGAGGCTGAAGAGCCTTGACGCCGGGAAGATGGGTTATTCCACCGGAGAGGTGGGGGATTTGGTGGTGGATTTTTTGTGATGGCTCGCGGTTTCCCTGTTGATAAGGGAGGGGGAAGGTTGTATCTTCGGACCACTGTTTTACCTCCTCCCCTGTACCAGAGAGGCTGATGACCGACTGCATAAAGATAAGAGGGGCCAGGCAGCACAATCTCAAGGGTGTCTCCCTTGACATCCCGAGAAACCGCCTTGTGGTTATTACCGGTCTGTCCGGTTCGGGCAAATCTTCCCTTGCATTTGACACCATTTATGCGGAAGGTCAGCGGAGGTATGTGGAATCCCTCTCCGCCTATGCCCGGCAGTTCCTTGAGCAGATGGAAAAGCCGGACGTGGATTCCATAGAAGGGCTTTCTCCTGCCATTTCCATAGAGCAGCGCTCCTCCAGCAAGAACCCCAGGTCCACCGTTGGAACGGTCACTGAAGTTTACGACTACCTGCGGGTCTTGTTCGCCAGGATCGGCCAGCCCTACTGCCCCCAATGCGGACTCCAGATAAGCTCCCAGACAGTCCAGGAGATAGTGGACCAGGTGATGGGGTTTGAGGAGGGAAGCAGGATCCAGGTCCTGGCGCCCCTGGTGGACGGGCGGAAGGGTACACACACCAGGCTCCTCCAGGGCCTTCGTAAGGATGGCTTTACAAGGGTCAAGATGGACGGAGAGGTAAGGCTCCTGGACGAGGATATTGTTCTTGAAAAGAACCAGAAGCACCAGATCAGCGTGGTGGTGGACCGGCTCATCGTAAAGAGCGACATCCGGCGACGCCTGACCGATTCCATGGAACTGACCCTCTCCCTTTCCGAGGGCAAGGCCGTGGTGGAGGTGATCGGTTCAGGGGAGACCTTTTTCAATCAGAAGGCCGCCTGCCCCCGGTGCGGGCTCAGCATCCCCGACCTGACCCCTCAGATGTTTTCCTTCAATAACCCCCAGGGGGCCTGTGAGGACTGCAGCGGCCTTGGCACCAGGCGGCATTTTGACCCCGATCTGATCGTGCCTGACCCGGGGCTCTCCCTCAGAGAAGGGGCCGTTGCTCCCTGGGCGAACCGTTATTCCGTCCATTTCCAGCAGATGTTAGAGGCCCTGTGTCAACACTACGGGGCGGATATTCATACCCCCTTCAAGGACCTTCCGGAAAAGGTAAAAGAGGTCTTTTTCTACGGCTCAGGCGGAGAGGAGATCAGGTTCTACTTTGAAAGGGACGGGCGGAGATACTCCTATACCCGCCCCTTTGAAGGGATTATCCCTAACCTGGACCGACGTTATCATGAGACAGGTTCTTTTCATGTGCGTTACGGGATAGAGAGTTATATGAGCATAAGGCCCTGTACCTCCTGCAACGGCGCAAGGCTGAAACCCATAAGCACCTCTGTCCGGATTGGGGGTAAGGCCATCAATGAGATCTCCTCCCTTTCCATCGAAAAGGCCTACAGATTTTTCAGGGATCTGAAACTGGACCCCAAGAAGAAGGTGATAGCCCGCAGGATCCTGAGGGAGATCAGGGACAGGCTCAGCTTCCTCATGAGTGTGGGCCTGGATTACCTGACCATCGACCGATCCTCGGGGACCCTATCAGGGGGTGAGGACCAACGGATCAGACTGGCAACCCAGATAAGTTCAAGACTTGCGGGCGTTCTTTACGTGCTGGATGAACCGAGCATAGGTCTCCATCAGAGGGACAACCTGAGGCTGCTCGAAAACCTGAAGCGGCTCAGGGAACTGGGAAACACGGTCCTGGTGGTGGAGCATGACGCCGAGACCATCCTGTCTGCAGACCATGTGATCGACATGGGCCCTGGGGCGGGGATGAGGGGGGGAGAGGTGGTATTTTCCGGTCCCCCTGACAGGCTCCTTACAGCCGGGAACTCTCTCACAGGGGACTACCTGGCCGGGAGGAAGGCCATAGAGGTCCCCCGGTCCAGGAGAAAGGGGAATGGGAAGGCCATTATCATCCAGGGGGCCAGGGAGAACAACCTGAAAAATATCACCGTGTCCATACCCCTTGGGACCTTTACCTGCATAACCGGTGTTTCAGGGTCGGGTAAGAGCAGCCTTGTTAACGGGATCCTCTATCCGGCCCTTGGTCAGCGACTCTACAGGTCCAAGGGAAGGGTTGGTCCTGTCACCTCCATCAGGGGCATTGAGTTCCTTGACAAGGTGATAAACATAGACCAGAGCCCCATAGGCAGGACTCCCCGTTCGAACCCCGCCACCTACACCGGTGTATTCACCCATATCAGGGAGCTGTTTGCCATGCTCCCCGAATCAAAGACCAGGGGGTACAGACCAGGCCGGTTCAGTTTCAACGTGAAGGGCGGGAGGTGTGAGGCGTGCAGGGGCGACGGAATAAAAAAGATTGAGATGCACTTTCTCCCTGATGTCTATGTGACCTGTGAGGCGTGCAGGGGATTTCGTTATAACAGGGATACCCTGGAGATCAGGTATAGGGGGGTGAACATTGCCCAGGTCCTGGATATGACGGTGAACCAGGCGTTCAGCTTCTTTGAAAATATTCCGGTTATAAGGGGTAAGTTACAGACACTCATCGACGTGGGATTGGGGTATATCAGGCTGGGGCAGCAGGCCACCACCCTTTCAGGGGGAGAGGCCCAGAGGATCAAACTCTCCAGGGAGCTTAGCAAGAGAAACACCGGGAGGACCCTCTATCTTCTTGACGAGCCCACCACCGGGCTTCATTTTGCCGATATAGAAAAGCTCCTTGAGGTCTTGAACTACCTGGTGGATCTCAAGAACACGGTGGTTGTCATCGAGCATAATCTCGATGTGATAAAGGTGGCCGATCATATTATCGACCTTGGCCCGGAGGGAGGGGAGAGGGGAGGTTATCTGGTAGGGAAGGGGACCCCAGAGGAGATCGCCGGGATCAAGGGATCTTACACTGGAGAGTTCCTTGGAAACGTCCTTGGAAATCGGGGAGAAAGGTGTCAGAAGAAATTGGAAACTGGAAATTAAAAATTGGAGATGAAAGGAATATATCTCCAATGATCATCTTTGACCGGCGCAGGACACCTCTTGTTGCCCTTGTCCCTGAAATTCTGCGACCTGTGCGGTTGTCCTCCGTCCGTGGGGGCCTCTTTTCCAAAGGACGCAACAAAATATTCCATCACGACATGGAACGCCCCCTTGGTTGGATTCCAGCTTCGGAGCATGCAGGACCCGTACAGGCTCCAACCGAGACTCTCGCCCGGGGCTTTCCCGTAGCTTATTTCAAGCGCATGCTGCCGTCCCTGTGCAATGAGAAAGGGTTTTGCGTCCTTTGGAAAAGAGGCCCCCACGGACGGACTCCGGCCACGGACGGGATAGATCCCGTATCCACAATTGCTGAAGTCTAACCGCACAGGTCGAAATTCTGGGAGGGGATCCCATACGGGAGAGTTTTTGAAAAAAATCCTTTAGGTCTGTTTTTTCCTGGTGTTTTCCCCCTTATAGAGCCGTTCCAGGTGATAGACGAGGTTTTCAAGCCTTACTGAAAAATCAACGTTTTCGATTATGCAACGCTCAGGTGTTCTGACCTGAATGGGGGCGAAATTGAGGATGGCCTTTATCCCTGCCTTGGAAAGGATACCCGCGACTCTCTGGGCAGCGCGGGCCGGGGTGGTAATGACGCCGATCTTGATTTCAAGGGCCTTGACCACCTTCCCGATATTTCCCTCATGCTCTACTGTTAGGCCGCACGGGAGCCTGGTGCCCACCTTTCTCGCATCTGAATCAAAGGCCGCCACAAAGACGTAGCCCCTCTTCCTGAAATTTTCGTTTTCAACCAGGCTGATCCCCAGATTGCCTATCCCCACTATGCAGAGAGTCCACTTCCTGTCGGTCCCCAGGATCCTCTTGATTTCCCTTAACAGAGCCTTTATTTCATATCCTACTCCGCGGACCCCGAATTCTCCAAAATAGGCCAGGTCCTTTCTCACCTGGGCCGCGTTCACGCCGCACAATCCCGCAAGTTTTTCAGAGGAGATTATGGGCGGACCGTCCTTGAGAAGGGCCTCAAGGGGTCTCGAATAAAAGGCGAGGCGCTCTATTGTGGAATTTGGTATTTTGGAGTCCTTGGTCATCAGAGCAGATCCTGGGGTCAGGAAATTGTGAAATAATGCACATGAATGGGCTGAAAAAAGGGAGGCCTTTCAAAGGCCCCCCTTTTTTCCCTGACTAAGGGGGTTTATCAACCGCCCAAAGATTTTACGATGAGTTCGTGCATACCACCCAGGTCCGGGATCTTGAAAACAAGAATAAAGCAGATGACCAGGGCGTAAATACAGAGGGACTCGATCAAAGCCAGACCGATAATCATGGTGGTCATGATTTTTCCGCCTGCTTCCGGGTTCCTGGCGGTTCCCTGGAGGGCGCCGTTAATGGCGTTACCCATACCGATGCCGGTTCCAAGGGCAGCCATTCCAATGCCGATACCGCAGGCAATGGCGATTCCAAAGAACACCCAGAGCCCGGCGGCCTTGACTGCGCTGTCTTCACCGGCAAAGGCTAATGAAGCCGCACCCAAGACGAATACCGCTGCAAATACCCCAATTAAAGTTCTCTTAGACATGTAGACCTCCTTTCCCAAAAGATTTATTTATGGCCTTCTTCCGAAGATTGAAAAACAGCATACAATTAAGCGACTTATGTATTCAGGAATTGATGGATTGAATAAAGCTTCCCTTTTTAATTCCTCAATTTCCAAATTCCTGAATCCCTAAATTCCTCTAATGAGCGTGCTCCATGGCGCCCACAAAGTACATGGTTGAAAGGAGCATGAACACGAGGGCCTGAATGAAACAGACCAGTATGCCCAAAAAGAGGATCGGCAGGGGGGCCAGGTAGAGACCTGCCAGCCCGAACAGGATGGCAAGGACCATCTCCTTGCCGAATATGTTTCCAAAGAGCCGCACACTCAGGGACATGATCCTGGCAAAATGGCCTATGAGTTCAATGGGAAACATGAGAGGGGCCAGCCACCATACCGGACCTAAAAAGTGCTTTATATATTTGGCGCCGTGGAACTTGATGCCGATGGCATGGGTGACCACAAAGGTACACAGGGCCAGGGCCAGGGTGGTGTTGAGATTGGCGGTTGGCGAAAAAAACCCTGGTACAAGGCCGATCAGGTTGGATACGAGGATAAAGAGAAAGATCGTGGCGATATAGGGAAAAAAGAACCTCCCCTCGGGTCCGGTAATATCCACCATGAAATTCTCGAGACCTTCAATAAGCACCTCAAAGAAGTTCTGTCCTCCATCCGGGACCAGCTTGACCTTCCTGGCAAGGAAATAGGCGCTGGCGATCAGGATCAGCATGACCAGCCATGTATAGGTGAGGTGTGAATAGGCCCCTGCATGCTCCATTCCCATGGCTCTAAGGAATGCGTCAATAAAGAAAATAGGATGCTCCATAACTTATACTGCCTCCCGTGATGATGTTTTCCAGGCTGCGCGGATCCCGAGGCCAAGTATGCTGAATACCACCGTGGAGAGTCCCACGGCCAGACCTATGGGATTTACCCAGCCGCTGGTGATAAGGATATAGATAATCAGGCCCATTATGGCAAGCCTAAAATAAGATTTTGCGATGAGGGAGATCTTTTTTGCCCGCATTGGCCCCTGATTGGGGAAGACGGACCGGATGGCGTTTTCAAGGAGGCTGAAGTTGGCGATGATGATAAGACCCCCTACGATCACGCCTGTGGTAAAGGTGGCGCTCATGAATGTGGAACTCAGTGCGCCCAGTATCAGGACAAGCAGCCAGTTGTTGGTCCGGATCTGTCTTAAGGTTTTGTCTCTGTGTATCACAGATCTTTTGCCTTTTTGTACAGGATGTAAAGATTTCTGAACGCGGCAACTATGCCGAAACCCAAGAACACAATGAACAGCCAGGGCCTGGTCCCAAGCCATCTATCCAGGTAGTAACCCATCAAGGCCCCTATGGCGATGGAGAAGGCCATTGCCATGCCGATGGTACTCAGATACCCTAGATCCTTGATGGTTTTTTTTAGGTCCTTGTCCATTCACGCCAGGTACACAGGGCCGGTACCTGTCCTTCCTGAATAAAAAACCCGCGTCGTTCCTATCACAGGTTTTTAGCCAAAGTCAACAGCTTTTTATCTGCCAAAACCCATTATTTCTCCAGGGTCCTGAAGGCCCTTGAGGCTGAGTTGACAACCCTCTCTATCATTTCATCCGTGTGGGCAATGGACAGAAAGCCTGCCTCAAACGGGGACGGGGCCAGGTATATGCCCTGTTCAAGCATGCTCCTGTAATAACTCCTGAAAAGGCCCTGGTCGCTTTCCATGGCAGCGGCAAAATCAGTCACCGGTTTTTCCGAAAAAAAGAGGGTGCCCATAGAGCCTACCCGGTTTGTCACCGCCCTGATACCGGCGTCCTGGGCCGCGTCTTCGAGACCTGAAAAGAGAAGCTCACCCTTTCGCTCGAGTTCCTGGTAAGGATCTTCCTGTTTCAGGATCTTCAGCGTGGCAATCCCGGCTGCCATTGCCAGGGGGTTCCCTGAAAGGGTGCCCGCCTGGTAGATATCCCCCTCCGGGGCCATGTTCAGCATTATCTCTTTTCTGCCCCCGTAGGCCCCTACGGGCAGGCCCCCGCCGATGATCTTCCCAAGACAGGTGAGATCGGGCAGTATGCCGTAGAGCTCCTGCGCCCCGCCCGGCGCCACCCTGAAACCGGTGATTACCTCGTCGAATATGAGAAGGGATCCGTGCTCCCCGGTTATCTCCCTCAGCCCTTTGAGGAAGGCTTTGTCAGGTATGACCACGCCCATGTTACCCGGCACAGGCTCAACAATGAGGGCGGCAATCTCCGGGCCGTACCTGTCAAAGGCCTCATGCAGGGCCTCTGTGCTGTTGAAGGGGATGGAGATGGTATGCCTGGCCAGATCGTCGGGAACACCCGGACTCCCGGGGATTCCCAGGGTGGCCACGCCCGAGCCGGCCGATACCAGTAGGCTGTCGGCGTGGCCATGGTAGCAGCCGTCAAATTTTACGATCTTCTTCCTCTCGGTGTACCCCCTGGCAAGACGGATGGCGCTCATGGTGGCCTCGGTGCCGGAGTTTACCATCCGGACCATTTCAACGGACGGGACCATCTGAACGATGGTATCCGCCATTATCACCTCCAGCTCAGTGGGCGCGCCGTAGCTCGTGCCCTCGCCCACCTTTTTTTCAATGGCGGCGACCACCTCTGGATGGGCATGGCCCAGGATCATGGGTCCCCATGAGCCCACAAGGTCTATGTACTCGTTTCCGTCCACGTCCCGGATAAGGGCGCCGGTTGCCCCGGCAATAAAGGGGGGGGCCATTCCCACCGACTTTCCCGCCCTTACGGGGCTGTTCACGCCGCCCGGGATATATCTCCGTGCCTTTTCAAATAAGAGTTCAGACTGTTTTCCCATGGGCCTTCTCCGAAAAATATTTCGACCTGTGCGAATACCCTTAGTCCGTGGGGGGGTAGATCCCCTATCCACAATTGCTGTACAGGTCGAAATATTTCATGCTGGTTTTCTTGAACTCCTTTTCGCTGAAAAGGAGCCGATACTCCTTAAGACCTGCGGACCGGGAGAGCCGCTCTGCGATCAGACGGCATTCTTCCCTGCTGCTGCCGTGAATCATGGTGTATAGGTTATAGGGCCAGTCCTTTCGGGGTGTCCTGTGGTAGCAGTGGGAGACCTCCCGGAACCTGGCAAAGGTCTCCCCTATCTGATCTATCCGGTCAGCGGGGGCCAGCCAGGCCACCATGGCGTTTGAATCAAAACCTGCCTCCTGATGACGGAGGGTGGCCCCGAAACGGCGGATAACGCCCCGTTCCTTGAGCCTTTTAATCCTCCTAATGAACTCGTCTTCGTCCATGCCCAGCCTTTGGGCCAGCAGGGCAAATGGTCTGGGGTCTAAAGGAAGATCGCCCTGGATGAGGCTGATAACCTTTTTGTCCTGTTCATCTATCATCTATTTATGAAAGCTTTACTCAGGCCCTGATCTCTTAAGTGGCAATATCGGATGCCAGCCCTGTTGTCAAGGGCGATATTTGCATGGTACGACCCAGCGAAACTTTACCTGCGGTTTAAGCATGGTGATACCGGCGTTGACCTGGGCAGGCGCCCACCCCGAATCTCCACTGCCGGGGGCTTATGGGGCTTTTCAGTGAAAAACCGATATGGGCAAAATATCTATTGACAGGGATAATTGTATACTGTACACATAAATCCCCATACTGCAAGAGCGTACCTGTTTTTTTGCCCTTTCAACACCCTTTGTTCAGGGTATTCATGTGAGCGAGGAGGAACATAATGGATCTTTTCAAAAACATCACCATACTGGCCCTTGAGCAGGCAACAGTTCTCCCCTACCTGACCTACCGGCTTGCACAGGACGGCATGAAGGTCATCAGGCTGGAACATCCCGTATACGGTGATCCAAACCGTATGATAGGGGATAATGTCCTCGGGGAGGAGAGGATGAACGCCTACTTCCTCTGTATCAACGCGGGGAAAAAGGCCCTGACCCTGAACCTGGCCGACGCGGAGGGCAGGAACATCTTCCACAGTCTGATCAAGGAGCTGAACGTGGATATCTTCGCCACAAATCAGCTTCCCAGGAATTACGAGAAATTGGGAATCGACTACAACACCCTCAAGGCACTGAAACCCGATATCATCTGGCTGGGGGTCACTGGCTTCGGTCCGGACAGCAACGAGGCTGCATATGACCCCATACTCCAGGCCAGGTCCGGTATGATGGAGCTCACCGGCGAGGCGGAGGGCGATCCCCAGGTGGTGGGAATACCCCTTCCCGACATGGGCACCAGCGAACACTCCTATGGTCTTTTGATGAAGGCCCTTTTCAAGCGCCAGGTCACGGGAGAGGGCTCATGTATAAACATGTCCATGTTTGAATCCTCTGTGTCGTGGATGACCGTGCCCATCACCCTCTCCACCCTTCTTGACAAGGAGATCACTCGGAGGGGGAATACCCACGAGTTTTTCTGCCCGGTCTCCGTTTACAGGACCAGTAACGGCTACGTGTACATGGCCGTGGGCAACGACCGGCAGTGGAAATCAATGGTTTCCCAGGAGATGTTCAAGTCTCTGGACAGGCCCGAGTATGAGAAAAACGCCGGCCGGATAAAGGACGTGGAGAACCTGAACCGGTCCATCAACGAGATCACCCGGAACTACACGTCCGAAGAGCTCATTGAGCTGTTCAACTCCCTCACCCTTCCCATCAGCAAGATAAAGACCATCCCCGAGGTTGTAGCCGATCCCCTTGTTGAGCGCAGACTCCTCTTTTCGCAGGATCCGGTCACACAGACCCGCATTACCCTGCCTCCTCCACCCAACATGACCTCCTTTTTGGAAGAACTGGGCCGGGAGCTTCCATTTCCGCCCCGCTTCGGTGAGCATAACCGTGAGATATACGGGGCCTTAGGTTACTCTGACCAGGAACTGGACGACCTGAAGGAGAGGGGTGTCATATAGGCGGGGGATTGAGGGATTGAAGGATTTAGGGATTTCCACATGGAGAGAACGTTATGAATATCATCGTACTGGTAAAGCAGGTCCCCGATACCACTGAGGTGAAACTGGATCCCAAGACCGGGAACCTCATGAGGGAGGGCATAGACAGTATCATAAACCCCGATGACCGCCACGCCCTTGAGGCGGCCGTGAATCTGAAGGAGACCAAAGGGGGGAAGATCACGGTTCTCTCCATGGGTCCGCCCCAGGCGGTTGATGCAGTATCTGAGGCCCTTGCAATGGGTGCTGACAGAGGGATACTCCTCTCCGACGCGGCATTTGCAGGGGCCGATACCTGGGCCACCTCATATACACTGGGCAGGGCCATCAAAAAGATAGGGAGGTACGATCTGATCCTGTGCGGCAGGCAGGCCATAGACGGTGATACGGCCCAGATCGGACCCCAGGTGGCGGACTATCTCGATCTGCCTCAGGTCTCATACGTGTACCATATAGAAAAGGTGAACAGGAAGAGCATGGTGGTCAAGAGGCGGCTTGAAGACGGGTTTGAGAGAGTCAGGGCCGCCATGCCCGCACTCCTCACGGTCATTGGAGAGCTGAACCTCCCCCGGTATCCACATGTGGGGAGGCTGATCGACGCGTGCAGGGAAAAGGCGCCCATAGAGGTCTGGAATGCCGCGGATATCGGAGTAGAGACCCGTGAAGTTGGACTGGAAGGTTCCCTGACCCACGTGATAAAGACCTTTGCCCCCAAGGCCCAAAGGGAGGGAGAGATCATAGAAGGGGACGTCAAAGAGAGCGTCAGGATCCTAACTGGAAAGCTGAAGGAGAACAGGCTCATATAGCTGGGCCCAAGGGCACAGACCTATGGGAGGCGGGATTCAGGATCTGATAAGGAGAAACAGATATGACCGTATGGATTGAAACCGCAAACTGTAATGGGTGTAAGCGTTGTATCAAGACCTGTCCCTACGGGGCCGTTGAGCTGAGAGAGGGAAAGGCATATATCCTTGAGCATTGCACATCCTGCGGGGCCTGTGTGGAAGTCTGCAGAGAGAAGGCCGTGCTGACCGATGCGGAACCGAGGACCATTCCTGATTTCAGCGACAGAAAGGGGGTATGGGTTTTTGCCGAACAGAGAAACGGCAGCCTGAACCGGGTCTCACTTGAACTCCTGGGAAAGGCCCAGTCTCTTGCAGCGGACTTAGGGCAGGAGGTCTCGGCGGTGCTGTTAGGTTCCCAGGTCTCGGGGTTGGCCAAGACCCTCTTTGGTTACGGGGCTGACAATGTGTACCTTGCCCAGCACAGGGCGCTCAAAGACTACAGGACCATAGCCTACACAAAGGTCTTTGAGGAACTGGTCAAAGAGTTCAAACCGAATATCCTCCTCATGGGCGCCACCCACGTGGGAAGGGACCTGGGGCCCCGGGTATCCCGCAGGGTGGGGGCGGGTCTGACCGCGGACTGCACGGAGTTGAGTATTGATCCGGAAGAGGGGATCCTTCTCCAGACCCGGCCGGCCTTTGGTGGCAATGTTATGGCGACCATTGCAAACCGATACTCCAGGCCGCAGATGGCCACTGTCAGACCTGGAATCATGGAGGCGGTAAGGAAAAAGAACAACAGGGGCAACCTGATCAAGTGCAGGGTTTCCCTGACCGAAAAGGAGATCGGTACAAAGGTCCTTGAAGCGGTTCGGGAGACCAGAGGTAAGGTCAATCTGGCTGAGGCCAAAGTGATCGTGGCCGGTGGAAGAGGGGTGGGCTCAGAGGCAGGCATGAAGGCCCTGTTCTCCCTTGCAAAGGCCTTTGGGGGTGAGGTGGCCGGCACGAGGATCATCGTGGAGGAAGGGTGGCTTCCGGTTGAAAGGCAGGTGGGCCAGACCGGACAGTCTGTCAGACCGGAGATATATATCGCCTGCGGCATTTCAGGGGCCATCCAGCACCGGGCCGGCATAATGGGATCCAGGTATATCATCGCCATTAACAAGGACCCGGGGGCGCCCATTTTTAAGGTGGCTGACTGGGGCATTGTGGGAGATCTTCACCAGGTTGTTCCCGAAATGACCAGGGCAGTTTCGCAAAGCATGGGTAAATAGGGGGAGGAGAATGTTACGTTCAGATATAGAAAAGCTCCACAGGGAGATCATGGCCAGGTTTGTGAATCAAGAGGTGATCCCCGTGGCCAGAGAGCTTGACGAAAAGGGTGAGTTTCCGTTTTATCTGTTCAGAAAGCTGGCCGATATGGGGATCCTGGGCATCCGCTATCCAAAGAGGGTGGGGGGATCCGGCGGGAACACGACCCTCTTCTGTATCGCCATGGAGGAGCTGGCAAGGGGCCTTCTGAGCCTGGCCGCCACCACGGCCATGCAGTGTCTCATGGCCACCAACGGTCTTTTCCTGTACGGCACCAGGAAGATGCACGACCAATACCTCAGGCCAGCCCTCAAGGGTGAAAAGATCGGGGCCTTTCAGTTGACAGAGCCCGAGGCCGGATCCGACCTGGGGGCGGTCAGGACCTCGGCCACAAAGGTGAAAGACGGGTGGGTAATCAACGGAATGAAGACATGGTCCACCAGCGGTCCATACGGTCATTTTCATACGGTCCTCTGCCAGACCGATCCTGCCAAGAAACTCAAAGGCCTCATGTTCGTCCTGATCCCGGCCGACACTCCAGGCTTTTCTCACAGCAAGAAATTCGAGACCCTTGGAACAAGGACCTCCTCGCTGTCTGAGATATACTTCAACAACTGCCACGTCCCTGATGAGTATATGCTTGGTGAACTGGGAAGGGGCCTGAACGTGCTCCTCACCATTCTGTCCGAGATCAGGGTCATGACCGCCTGTTTGGCCCTGGGCCTTCACCGTGCGGCAATGGACGATTCCATAAGGTATTGCAAAGAGCGGGTGCAGTTCGGAAAACCGATCGGGAAATATCAGCTCATCCAGGCGAAGATCGCAAATATGGCCGTGAATTTAGAGGCCGGGCACCTTATGGCTTATAAGGTAACCCATCTTATCGACAAAAAAATTGAATGTCTGAACGAGGCCTCCATGGCCAAATA
>DREN01000054.1 GCA_011051075.1 Deltaproteobacteria bacterium
CATGCTAAGGCCAGTTCGCGGGATCTCCCGGTTCTCGCGCGTAGAGTGTCCATCCCGCATTCTGCGGGACTCAGGGTCTCTGATTCCGCGGGGCCGGTGGGTGACTCGCTGTATAACGCCTCACACCGTGTTGCCTTCCCCATCGTCCTACAAGGTCGGCACCCCGGAACGGTGATTTCGGAACTCAATGGCTGGCCTGCGTTTCCCCCTGTCAACGCTTCGCGTGCAACCTCACGGCTACCCGGCATGACTCGGGGCCACAATGGAGCAGCTACTCCTTTCATGTAGGGCTCTTACATCCCCTACTCTATGCCGGTTTATCCCGGCCCTTTCAGGACCTCCCCTTGCTTCCACGAACAACGGCCAAGCCGTCTCGCCCCGCCGGAAGCCTAAGGACCTACGCTTCGCTCCGACGAGTTTCAGATATCGCTATTTTCAGAATAGAGTCTGAGGCCTAACTCTTTAAGCTGATCCTCATCCACAAGGGATGGCGCGTCCGTGAGGAGGCATCCGGCGCTGGTGGTCTTGGGGAAGGCGATAATCTCCCTGATAGACCTTACTCCTGTCATGATGGCCACCAGCCGGTCAAAGCCCAGGGCCATCCCGCCGTGGGGAGGTGCTCCGTATTTGAGGGCATCCAGCAGAAACCCGAACTTCGACCGGGCCTCCTCCGGTGATATGCCCAGGGTCCTGAAGATCTCCTCCTGAACGGAAAGCCTGTGTATCCTGATGCTCCCTCCGCCTATTTCCGAACCGTTCAGCACCAGGTCGTAGGCCCTGGCCCTGACCTTTTCAGGGTCTTCCGAAAGGAGGTTCAGGTCCTCCTCAAAGGGTGAGGTGAACGGGTGGTGAACCGCTGCCAGTCTTCCCTCGGTCTCGTCGTACTCAAACAGGGGAAACTGGGTTATCCAGACAAAGGCGTACCTGTCTTCCGGGATCAGGTCCAGGTGCCGGGCCACCTCCAGCCTGAGTGCACCCAGGGCCCGGTTTACCGTCTCTCCCTTGTCGGCCACAATCAGGATCAGGTCTTCACTCCCTGCACCGAGTGCCTGGTTGAGGGCGCGTCTGTCATTTTCGCTGAAGAACTTGGTCAGAGACGACTGCCAGGTCCCATCTGTCACCTTGATCCAGGCAAGTCCCTTGGCCCCGGCCGCCCGGACAACCCCGGAGAGCTCATCCAGTCCCTTTCTGGAATAGGCAGAGGCAGCGCCCTTAACCAGGATGCCCTTTACCCTGCCCCCTGAATCCACAGCCCCCTGAAAAACCCTGAAGTCAGACCTGGCCGCAATATGGCTTATGTCACAGATCTCCATGCCGAACCTCAGATCGGGCCTGTCCGTTCCAAACCGGTCCATGGCATCCTGAAAGGTAAGGCGGGGAATGGGTGAGTCGATCCTGTGGTCCAAGACCTTTTCAAAAAGCTCCTCCATCATGGTTTCAAACACCCCCATGACCCGCTCTTCATCCACAAAGGCCATCTCAAGGTCCACCTGGGTAAATTCGGGCTGACGGTCGGCCCTCAGGTCTTCATCCCTGAAGCAGCGCACGATCTGGTAGTACCTGTCAAACCCGGCCATCATGAGAAGCTGCTTGAAGAGCTGAGGGGACTGGGGCAGGGCGTAGAATCTGCCCCGGTTCACCCTGCTCGGTACCAGATAATCCCTGGCCCCCTCCGGGGTGCTCCTGGTGAGAAAGGGGGTCTCCACCTCTATGAACCCCTCCCGGTCCAGGTATTCCCTTATGCACGAGGCGATCCGGTGTCGCTTCCGAAAGTTGTTGAAGAGCTGTGGTCTCCTGAGCTCAAGGTACCGGTACTTCAACCTCAGGGTCTCAGAGGCGTCCACGGCCCCGTCCACCTGAAATGGCGGGGGCTCGGTAAGGTTGAGTATCTTCAACTCCCTGACCTTCAGCTCCACCTCTCCCGTGGGCATCGAGGGATTTTCCTGGCCCTCCAGCCTGGGCGTGACAATGCCCCTGACCGCCAGGACCCATTCGTTCCTCAGCACACGGGCCCTTTTATGGATGTTAGGTTCCACCTGTGGATCAAAGACCACCTGGGTGATCCCCTCCCTGTCACGCAGGTCTATGAAGATAAGACTCCCCAGGTCCCGTCTGCTGTTGACCCATCCCATCAACACCGCTTCCTGGCCCACGTTTTCCCGCCTGAGGGCCCCGCAATTGTGGGTACGCCACCAGGTCCCCAGCGAATCCACGTTCATACTCCCCTGTTCATTCATCCTGAAAGATTCCCTCCATAACCTCCACAATCCCCTCCAGCACCACCTCATCCTGTTCGCCGGTGGTCATATCCCTCAGGATCCCCCTGCCAGAGGCCAGTTCATCATCTCCAACGATCAGGACCTTTCCGGCCCCCAGACGGCCCGCCTTTTTCATCTGTGATTTAAGCCCCCTTGAGCCGTAGTCGAACTCCACCCAGATCCCTCTCTTTCTCAGGGCGCCCGCCCATTTGAAGGATACCGTTTCAGCGGTACTGCCCAGGGCGGCCACGAACAGGTCAGGTTTCCTTATACCGGGGGCATCCTTATCCATGAGCAGAGCAACCACCCGCTCCATTCCCACGGCAAACCCCGTTGCCGGATGGTCGGGGCCGCCAAGGAGCTTTACCAGCCCGTCGTACCGCCCCCCGCCGGCCACTGCGTTCTGGGCCCCCAATTGCTCCGTCTGTATCTCAAAGGTGGTCCTGTTGTAATAATCAAGCCCCCTCACCAGCCTGGGGTTGAGGACGAAGCCCACCCCAGATCCCTCCAGGAGGGCCTGCACAGACCGGAAGTGGTCCCTGCATTCCTGGCAGAGAAAGTCCACGATGGATGGCGCGTCATGGACTACCCCTTTACACGACTCCACCTTGCAGTCAAAGACCCTCAGGGGGTTTGTAACCGCCCTCCTCTGGCAGTCACTGCATAACGAGGCGCCCTTATCACTGAGATGGGAGCTGAGCCGCTCCTTGAACGTGGGGCGGCACAGGGGACAGCCAAGGGAGTTGAGATTCAGGGTCAGGTCATCAAGGCCCAGAGTCTCGAACAGGCCCATGGCCATCAGGATGATATCCGCGTCACTCCTTGCCCCCCCGTCACCGAAGAGTTCCGCGTCTATCTGGTGGAACTGTCTGAACCGCCCCTTCTGGGGACGCTCATGCCTGAACATGGGACCGATGGTGTAGAGCTTCTGAACGGGGTATCTGAGATAGGGCCTGTGCTGGATATAGGCCCTCACCACCGAGGCCGTGGCCTCGGGCCGCATGGTCATGTTCCGACCCTTGGTGTCGTTGAAGGGTACATCTCCTTGGACACGATATCGGTCTCCTGGCCGATCCCCCTTGTAAAGAGCTCGGTCTTCTCAAGTACAGGGGTCTTTATCTCCTGAAAACCGAAGGACTCGAACACCTGCCTGGCCCGGGTCTCAAGCCTCTGCCACAGGCCCGTTTCCTGGGGCATGATATCCCTGAATCCCTTTATGTTTGTAATTTCCAACGGATCAATATCTCCTATTCCACCTTGATTCTGGTGGCCTTCTTCTTTCCCCGGGCAGACCCCTTTTTCTCAAAGGCCTCAATCCTGTCATCGATCAGGTATTTCATGGCCTTGAGAAACTCAAGCCTTGACCGGGAAAGATGCTTTAAAAACTTGGATTTGTTTCCTGAGGCCTTTTCAAGTTCCATAAAGAACCTGCCAACGGGGCATGACAGCCTCTCATCCTTGTCCTTTGCCTTTGCCATTGCTCACCCCCTTCAGGACCCAAAATGAACAGATAGAAACTCCCCATCAAGTCTCGCCTTGACCGAGTCCGAGGCAGCCACCTGCCTGGGGAGGACAAAATGTCTCTTGAAACTCCCCACCCGGATGATCAGCTCGTCTGAAACCTTGTTCAGTTCCACGTCTCCCTTTCCGATGAAGGGCAGCTTCACCCGCAACTGGTATTTACCGTTAACCTTGACAAAGGAGTAGGGCTCCCCCTTGAAAAATCGGTTCAGAGGGTCCCTTTCTCCATATATCTGATCGGCCAGGTCACGCAGGCTGTCCATGCCCAGCACCTCGCCCCTGAACAGGTTCACCGGAAAGAGGGGAATGGGGCTGAAGTAGGCTTTCGCCTGCCTTATATACCCTTTCTGGCTTTTTCTCCAGTCTTTGAAGTACGCCTCACCCGCATCGTCGGGCAGGATCCGGTTCATGATTATCCCGTCTATACTCATCTTGTAGAGAGAGAAGTACATGAACGCCCTCTGGGTCTCCTTGAGCACGATCTTCTCGGGGTTGGTGATCAGGCGCACCGTTGTTATCTCCGGATCCACCAGTATCTTGTCAACCCCGCGCAGCCGCTTGAACAGGAATTCGATTGCGTCGAAGTAATCCTCACCCGGCAGTGGCACGTCGTACAGGCGTTTGGCCAGGGGCCGGGCGTATCTTGCCACGGTCTTTTCTATCTTGAATATCTTCTTTATGTACCAGTCCAGCGTGGTGGGGATACTTATGAAGCGGAGGGATTCCCCTGTGGGCGCGCAGTCAAGGAGGATTACATCGAATTTCTTTGTCCGCACGTAACGGTTTATGTGGAGAAGAAGACTCACCTCCTCCATTCCCGGGAGGATTGCCAGCTCCTCGGCCAGGATCTCGTCCAGGCCCGTGGTGTTGAGGAGGGTTGAAAGGTACTTGTGGATATCCCCCCAGTTCTTCTCTATCTCCTCCTGTATATCCAGCTCCTGTATCCAGAGGTTCTTCCCGATCCTGGTGAGGCTCCCCCTGTCCTCATCAATGAGGCCCCTGTCCAGGTCAAAGATGTCGGCCAGGCTGTGGGCCACGTCCAGGGACATAACCACGGTCCTGTGCCCGGCCTCGGCCGTCTTAACCCCTGTGGCAGCGGCCACGCTGGTCTTTCCCACCCCTCCCTTTCCTGCAAAAAAAATAATCCTCATTTGACTTCCATCCGGGTAATAGTGATATGCTGGACAGGGGTTCTTCCCCCATTAGGCATTACGATCCTAACACACAAAGGGGAGTTTTGGAAGGAGAACCGCGCAAATGCAGGGAGATGACGCGACTTGAAAAGAAATAATCTCACGCAAAGACGCGAAGTCGCTAAGCTTTTCCTTTTGTTCTTTGCGAGCTTTGCGACTTTGCGCGAAAATTTTAAAAGCCGCCTACACCCACATGATTTCACCCTGTTATCAGCAAGAATGACCAAGCCCTGGGTGAATCCTTGATACCGGGAGGATGGTACGGATGGATATTACCTTTCTGGGAACAGGGGGGGCCTGGGGGGTCCCCGAGGTGAACTGCGACTGTCTCATATGCCGTGAAATGAGACGTAAGGGAGAGAAACGGGAGCGCACATCCATACTTCTCAAGAACCAGACAACCCTGCTCATCGACTGCGGTCCGGACGCCCGGGCACAGCTTTCAAGGCATGGAAAGGGTACCATTGACGGGGTACTGATCACCCACGAGCACAGCGACCACTACATCGGCCTCGACGAGCTCTTTGCCTACAAGAGAAACTGTCCCCGGGGCTCCTTTGAACCCATACCGGTCTACCTCACCCCCCATACCCACAAGGTTGTGAGGAGGAGGTTCGAGTACCTGGAGGAGATGGAGGTCATAAGGGTGTGTCCCATCGAGCCCGGCCGCTGGTTCCAGGCGGGAGAATTTCAGGTCCTTCCCTTTGACACCTTTCACGGATCCTTTGCAAAGGGTTCCGTGGGATTCGTCATCAGGTTCAGGGACCTGTCCGGCAGGGAGGTCAGAATGGCCTACACCTCTGATTTTTCAGAGATCCCCGATCCACCCAAGGTCCTCTTCAATCCCGAATACCTTGTGATACAGGCCTTCTGGCTCAACGAACCAATGGAAAACCGGCCCAGCCATATGAGCTTTCAGAGGGGACTGGATTTCATTGAACTCCTTAAACCGGGGAGGGAAACCTTCCTGGTGCATATGGGGGACGCCGATATGGTGGCAGGGGATCCGGCCAACACTGCGCTCAAGAAGTATGAACCCAAAAGCCCCCTGAGGCCCCCGTCAGGGGGAGAGCCCTACCCCGTACCCCTTAATCAGGCCCAGTGGCAGGAGACCGTGCACAGGATCATCTCCGACAGAAACCTCCCCTACAAAGTCACCGTTTCCCACGATGATCTGATGGTAAGGGTCTGATGCTGTGACACCTCACCTACCTTCAATGGGCCACTCCCCCCTCTCCTTGAGAACCTCCCGGTAGATGGACAGGGCCTCGTTCACAGCGGGCATCCCGGCGTAAGTGGCCACCTGGAAAAAGATCTCGGCCAGCTTTCCTGGGTCACATCCCACGTTCAGGGCCGCGTTCACGTGGAGTCTCAGCTCATCTCCCGCCCGGATGGCCGCCAGCATGGCGCAGGCGGCCATCTGCCTCTCCGGAAGGGTTAAGACCGTGCGGGAGTAGAGGTTGCCGGTTATGAACATGGAAAAATCGTTTGCAAGCCCCCTGTCAAACTCCTTCCACATGAGGTAGGGGGGATCCATCTTTACTCCCCCTCCAAAGAGTTTTTTGGCGGTCTCCTGGGTCCTTTTCCTGATCTCTTCTTCCTTCAAAACGCAGATCCTCCTTTTCAGGGCCTCAAATCCCTGGGTTTTTCAGCACCCCTCATCTTCCACGATCTCGAAACCGGTGGAAGAGGGTTTCTCGGCCCCTGGCACGGGCTTCTGCATATCCACCACCTTTTTCTTGATCAGTGCCTGAGGAGAGGGCCTTTGGGCCACGATCCGATCCGGATTTATGAGGGCAAGTATCAGGCCCAGGAGGATAAGGACGCCTGCGGCGATTCTCTTGGCCCTCTTTGAACCCCCGGGGAGGGAGTCCCTGTGCCCGAACCTGTTCTCCACCTTTTCCACAAACCAGTAGGCCCCCACTGCCATGAGGCATACCAGGAGGGCCACCACACCGGAGTTGAGATGCAGCACATCGGTAAGACGGACGGCTCCCATATTCCCCGCTGAGTAGAACTTTTCCAGCAACGGGAAGATCTCGGCAAATATGATCGAGCCGATCATCATGCCCACGATAAATATGAGTCCGTCGAGTCTGCCCGACACTGTCGCCGCGATGGAGGTGGTGGGGCAGTAACCGCCCATTACGAATCCCACGCCCAGAACAAGACCGCCCACGATCTGAGGCCATATGTAGGTGGGCAGGAGATACACCCGGCCCAGGTCGATCCAGCCGAACAGGGAAAAGTAGAGGAGTCCCAGCATGCACACCACAATGGCCGTAAACATCACCTTGAGCACGGCAAAATCCCTCAGATAAAAGATGGCCGTGAGTTTCCTGACATTTCCAAACCCGGCCCTTTCCAGCACAAACCCGAAGAGAAACCCGATAAGCCCGGCCATCTGGAGGCCGTAGGCAAAATCAAACCAGCCAAACTTGTACAGAGGTCCCATCACAGCCACTCCTTTCTGAAGAAATAGGCGGTCGCGTACGCACCCGCAAAAATGGAGAACATGAAGATCCAGCTACCAAAGGCAAGTTCGGATGCTCCGGTCAGGGCCTGTCCGCTTGTGCACCCGCGGGCCAGTCGCGCGGCGAATCCAGACAGGATCCCTCCCCCAAGGGCGAGCCAGAGCCGGGCCGAAACCCCGATGGACGGGCCACGTGCCACCTCTCCCTTTACCCTGTTGGAGATAAAGGCCGAAAAGAGGCCCCCCAGCGCGGCCCCCATGCTCAGAAAGACCAGCCAGGCCATAAGCGGAGAGCGCCCCCCTGACAGGTACTTGCCGAGGTACGGGTTGGCCTTTGCATGGGCCGGGGCCACAAGATCCACGCCTGCGGTGGCAAGCCTGGCAAAGCTTGCCGAAGATCCCAGGCCTCTGCCCATAATATAAAAGGAAAACAGCAAGACCAGCCCTAACAGGGCGCCCATCAGATAGGGATTGGCATAACGTTGATTCATGATAGACCTCCTTTTCTATAAGATTTCTCCGTTATCCTCCAGGTTCGTGAACCGTCATCCTCTCAAGGGCCTCCTGGGCCAGTTCCCCCACACTGAGGTTTTCGAGCCTTCCGTTTCGATAAACGGTCAGGCTGGATTCATCACGGGCGAGGGCCTCAAGGACCGTCCGGGCCCTGAAAGCCCGAAGCAGGCCCAGGAGCCACGCACAAAGGCCTCTCAGATGGTGATCAGGGAAGTCAAGGTAGGCCAGCAAATGGGGAAGGCCAACCTGCATCAGGTGTGGCCTCACCTGGGACAGTCTTGCAAGCCCCCAGAGGAGACCCCGCTGCAAGGTTTCCATCTCCAGGTAGTTTCCGTCCTTCCTGGCGTAGGATATGAGGATGGGCGCGTACTCCCTGGCAAGTGCCCCGTTACGGGCAAGGATCTCCCCAAATGCCTCGGGGCTGCCCCAGCCTACACCCCCTGATTCGTCATTGAGGTTCCACATGAGCCGGCGCACCACTACCCTGGCCTCTTCCATATCCTCACGGGCAAGCGCGGCCACAACCACGCCCATGGCCGTCACCGCCCGCCATTTTATCTCTTCACGGGTGCTGTACAGCAGGGAAAAGAGGGGGTTTAAGACCTTACGGAGAGGTAAACCAAGCAGCTCCTTCAGGGCACGGTCAAGGTCCCCTGAACTCAGGAGATCAAACACCCTCTGTTTGAGAACGCGCCCTCTCAAGCACCCTCCTCCCAGGCTATACAGTCCCTGGGGCAGTAGATTATGGCCTCCCTTATCTCTTCTTCCGGATATTCTGAAAGCTCCACCGCCTCGACCACCCCCGTATTCCGGTTTATCCTGAACACGGCAGGACACACCTCCACGCAGGTCCCGCAGTCAGAACAGTCGCCAATACCAATGACCGGAGCGGCCCGGTTCATCTTCGAGTCCCTCATGAAGCCAGCCTTTTTAGAAATGACACGAAGTCCCACAACTTCCCCGCTGAAAACGGGATAAATAGGCACTTTCTTTTCCGTTCTTACTTAACCTTATGGGTTGCCCTCATGGTACGTGCCAGTTCCTTGATTTCACCAAGAGACTTGGTCATGGCGGCCCACCCGTACCAGTAGGTATAATCAGGGTTCGCGTGAAAGACCCCCTGGTAGGTCCTCATGCGGTATTTCATGTACATCTTGAAAAGGACCTGATCGATGTACGAACCGCCTGTCCGGTAGAAATAGAAAAAATCAGGGTAGGCAAATGGGTAGTGACCCGGCTTCTTGATTATCCCGTCCTTATAAAGGCTGGCGACAATCCTGATCCCCCGGGCCATCAGGTGGTCGCTCTGCCGGATCATCCGGTCCCCCATCTCCAGCCTCTGTCTGGCGTACTGCCCGGCATGACATGTGGAGCAGATCCGGATCATCCTCTCCCTCTCCCTCTTCCAGGCATCTTCAGTAAAGCGGATCATCCGGGTCGATTTCATCATCTCCATCCGCCTGGTCGGTTCGCCGGTTTCAGGGTTCAAGACGCCCAGGGCCTTGAGGATGGCGGTGCGGTCGGCCGACCACTGTTTGTCAGCAGGCAGAGGCAGCCGGACCCCGAAGAAACCCCATGCCGTACGGTTTTCGTGGGTGCCGTCCGGCAGGTGACAGAACTGGCAGGTGGGCGCGGCAGCGCCTTCGGGCAGCCTGCCCGCCTGCTTGACAAAAAACCGGGTGCCGTGCTTGGAACTGCTCCACATCTCCCATTGGGGATGGTCAAAACCCATGTGGCACTGCTGGCAGGCCCTGGGATGCCGGGCCTCTTTTACTGAAAAGGCGTGACGAGTATGGCACTCGTCACAGGAGTTGTTCTGGTACCGGTAGCCCTTGTCCCGTAGAGCCCTTTTCTCCGCAGCGCTCTTGATCCCCATATTGTGGCAGCCCCCGCACCCCACGCCCCCTTCCATGAGTTCGTCTGGCTCCATATGGGTAACGGGGAGGGCGTTCAGGGACCGCCACCCGTAGTTATGTTTTCCCCTGGCAAACTGGCCGAACTGGTCTTCGTGGCATTCCCCGCACACATGTTCGTCGGGCAGGCGGACCAGATGGACGTCTTTCGCGGTTCTGTGTCTGTCTCCATGACAGTCGGAACAGGTTACCTCTTCCTCTGCGTGCTTACTCACCCCCCAGTCGGCCACAAAGCCAGGGGTGACCTTCCTGTGGCAGGAGATACATTCGTTCTCGTCAGCCAGTACAGGACTGCCGGAGATAAGAGCCAGCGTCCCCAGGAGGGCTATCAGAATGGTTCCCTTTGCAAACAAGATTTTATGCCTTTCCTCCACTTCTCCCCTCAAGAAGGAATTACCCTTGAAACTCAACGGACAGCTATTCCACCGGCAATGCATCGGCGATCTTCTTCGCTAATTCACGACAGGCATTCAGGGCCTTGTCGTCGGGCACGTACTGGATCCTGATGGGCTGATCAATAATATGGAACTTCATCTCCTCCAGCTCCTTTGTGACCAGCTTTGCGGCCTCACCGCTCCAGCCGAACGAACCAAAGGCGGCCCCCACCTTGTTCAACGGCTTCAGTCCCTTCATGTACGTGAGGAAGTCACTGACCGTGGGGAAAATTCCGTTGTTCAGGGTGGGGGATCCCACTATAACGGCCCCCGCGTCAAGGACCTCGGTCATGACATCACTGCGATGGCAGTTCCTGAGGTGCATGGCCCTCGCACTCACGCCTTCCTCTCCCAGGGCGTTTACAATTGCCTCACCCATGGCCTCAGTGCTGTGCCACATGGTATCGTAAACCACAACCGCCTTTCGCTTCGGTTTCTGGGTACTCCATTCCACATAGGCGTTAATGATCTTTGACGGGTCCTTGCGCCAGAAGATCCCGTGGTCCGGACAGATCATATCGATGGGCAACCCCATCTCCGTAACCTTCCCTATTAATTTGAGTATAAGCGGCGCGTAGAGGAGAAGGATGTTGGCGAAGTACTTTTTGGCATGGGGCATAATGTCATCCCCTATCTGGTCGTCAAACCTCTCAAGTCCGGCGTAGTGCTGGCCGAACCCGTCGCTGGAAAAAAGTATCCTGTCTTCGTTCACGTAGGTGAACATGCTGTCGGGCCAGTGGATCATCCGGGTCTCTAAAAAGGTTAGGGTCCTCTTGCCTAAGCTCAATTCCCCGCCGTTTTCCACGGGCTGGTAGTTCCACTTCTGAGAAAAATGCCTTGCAAGGTTCTTATGTCCCATCTTGGAGCAGTAAAGGGGTTTATCCTCGCCTATCCTGTGCATAACCCTGGGCAGGCCACCGGAATGGTCCATCTCCGTGTGGTTGCTTATTACGTAATCGATCCTTTTGGGGTCAATGATCTGGCTTATGTTGGCAATAAGTTCGTCGGCAAATTCCTTCTTGGCCGTATCTATCAGCGTAATCTTTTCGTCCATGATCAAAAACGAATTATAGGTTGTTCCCTGGTACGTGGAATATCCATGGAAATCCCTTACGTTCCAGTCAATCACGCCAAGCCAGTAGATACCTTCCTTAATCTCCAGCGGTTTCATATCTTACTCCTTTCCAAACAGGTCTTTTGCCGCCCCGCAGATGGGACATGTCCAGTCATCGGGCAGATCGTCAAAGGGGGTGCCCGGCTCTATCCCGTTATCAGGATCGCCATCTTCAGGGTCGTACACATAACCGCATACCGAACAAGCGTACCTATCCATGATTCAATCCTCCTTTCGCATGCTCTAAATTCATTCGATCTATGCGGCTACCCTTAGTCCGTGGGGGTCTCTTTTCCAAAGGACGCAACAAAATATTCCATCACGACATGGAACGTCCCCTTAGTTGTATTACAGCTTCGGAGCAGGCAGGGACCAGTACAGGTTCCAACCGAGACTCTCTCCTGGGGCTCTCCCGTAGCTTATTTCAAGCGCATGCTGCCGTCCCTATAAAATGAAATAGGGTTTTGCGTCCTTTGGAAAAGAGACTCCCACGGACGGGATAGATCCCCTATCCACAATTGCTGAAGTCTAACCGCACAGGTCGAATTCATTTGGAAGTGCGCCCTAATCAATAAGACACTGCCTTTCTTTCAAGTTGTTTTCAACGTAAAGCCGATCTCCGGCCGGATACTACCTCAACTTATCAACAAGCTCAACGACCCTGCGCTCGATCTCATCCCTGATCTTGCGCATGAGGGAGATCGGTTTTCCCGCAGGGTCTTCCA
Source organism: Deltaproteobacteria bacterium (assembly GCA_011051075.1). Classification (GTDB taxonomy): domain Bacteria; phylum Desulfobacterota; class DSM-4660; order Desulfatiglandales; family Desulfatiglandaceae; genus Desulfacyla. The sequence goes on from DREN01000054.1 coordinate 12,145, forward strand.
GGTCCCATTCTTCGTTGGGCACACCCGGGAAAAAGGGGCATGCGTCCCCGCAGCCCATTGAAACCATCAGGTCCGGTGTGTGCTCTGCCGCCACTGCCTCAAGGCTCATGGGACTGCGAAAGGCCATATCGAACCCCTTCTCGGCCATCACCTCTACCATGAGGGGGTTTATCTCCCCGGCAGGCCTGCTCCCGGCACTGAGGGCCGTTAACCGGTCCCCGGCAGCAGCCTGGGCAAAGGCCCCGGCCATCTGGCTGCGGCAGGCATTTTCAGTGCAGACAAAGAG
>DREN01000117.1 GCA_011051075.1 Deltaproteobacteria bacterium
CATGTATGGGTCCCTGCCTGCTCCGAAGCTGTAATCCAACTAAGGGGGCGTTCCATGTCGTGATGGAATATTTTGTTGCGTCCTTTGGAAAAGAGGCCCCCACGGACAAAGGGCAACCGCACAGGTCGAATCATTTTGCCTGTCCTGATACACCTATAAAGCAAAACCATTTCCTCTTTGTTCCTCACATACAGCATAGAAGCTTCAAACCAAGACTCTAACCCGGGTAACCGGAATTGAGAAATTTCTGGAGGAGATGGGCCGCAAAATAAGCGCCCTGTTACCATCCCCGTCACATACGGTTTTTCAAGAGCGCGTAGATATCTGCGATGACCCCCCTGGAAATCTCACCCAGGGCCAGGCTCATTGCCTGGGCCAGGGCCCTCGGATTCTTATGGGGGCACACCTTCTTTGCCCTGTAGCTTTTCTGAAAGAGGACCAGTTTGCTCACGTCCGGCTCGTTGGCTGCCATGAGGGTAACGGTGATGGACAGAAGGGCGTACCAGTTCCGGGCCTCATCCAACTCAAGAAACTCATCCACCGAGCCCTCCAGCAGGTAGGAAAAGGGCAGTTCCGTGTTCTGGGGGAGTACTGCCCTGAAAAGGCCCGATTCCCGCAGGTCCCGGCCCAGAAAATAGGTGACCAGATCCCCGGGGTTTGATCTCCACTTATGGTAGAAGTACTCGTCCCTCCTGAACGATCTATCCTCTCCAAAGATGATCCGGGTCGAGTTGTACGCCGGGGCCACGGTGAAGCGCTGGACCTTCAGGACCACAGGAAGGGGCCTCAGGCCCGTGATTTCAGGCGGCGGGTAGTTTAGGGTATAGTGTTGAACCCTGTTTCTGGGATGTTCAAGGTCCAGGCATGCCCCTGCAGTAAGCAGGAGGCCCAGGCAACAAATAAATGCTCTCATGTTCCGCTCCATGGGCGAGTCTCCTCCCCGTTTACCTTCTCTCCTCTTCCGACTCCACGCCGCGGGGAGTCGGCGGTTCTCCAAGAATGAGCTGTGTTGGATCATCGGAGAGAAGCTCCAGAAACCGGTTCAGGTTATCCGTGGCCTTCTCCAGATTCTGGGCGCTCACCGCAAGCTGGCGTTTAAACTGAGACAACGAGTTGTCAGTGTGGTCTATGAACACCACGCCCGTTTGAAACAGCAGGTCGGCGTTTTTTATGGCCTGTCTGAGGTCTTGGACCGCCACTCTGATCTCTCCCTCGCTCTCGGCCACAACACCTTTCACACCCTCAAGAATCCCATCCACCCGCCCAAGACTGTTTCCGGCCCTGCTCATCAACCTGTTCAGGGATCGGGACGCCTCCTCTATTGAGGCAAGTATACGGTCCCATCTTCCGCTGTCCAGGATCCGGCCGGCACCCTCAATGGTGGACTGGAGTTTTGCAGAGACCCCCTTCATATCCGCGTCCACGATCATCCGATCGAAGTTGTCAAGCGACTCCCTGACCCTTGCCGAGACCGCCTTCATCTCAATATCCGCGATCATGCGGTTTATATTATCAAGGGTCAGCTTCAACTTATCGGAAATACCCTTGAGATCGATGGTGGTGATATGTCTCAGGGTATCATCAAGCCCCTTCAACAGCTCTGTCATCTCCGATGGCTTAGAGGCCACAATGGGGTATTCCGAAGGAAAGGTGATCAGGGGTGACTGGTCAGGTTCACCCTCCTTTTTCCGGTCAAGCTCCACGAACATGCTTCCGGTGATCCCCACGTTCTTCAACCGGGCAACGATGCTCTGATCAAGGCTTTGGTCCGATTCGATCTTCAAAAGCACCTGTATCAGTTTCGAATCAGGGGCCACCTTAATGCTTTCCACCCGGCCTATGGCGACACCCCTGTACTTCACCGGGGAATCCTTACTGAGTCCCTGAACAGACTCATCAAAATAGACCGCGTAAAAATTACCCTTTTCCAGATAACGGGACATGCCTAACCAGATGACCACCAGCAGGGAAATACCTATCCCACCGGCAACGAAAAGTCCCACCGCAAATTTGGTCTTCTGGCTCGCCATTATGGGAAAATCCCCGGATCAACGCCCATCATACCCGCCTGGGGATTGAAGAACCGTTTGACAAACTCGTTCTGGCTGTGATCCCGCAGATATACAGGATTACCCTCGGCAATAATCCCCCTTGCAAGCCTATCAAGCATAATGACCCTGTGGGCCACCGAGAATATGCTCTGAAGCTCGTGTGTAACAATCACCATGGTGGTTCCCAGGCTCCTGTTAAGCCTCAGAATAAGCTCATCCAGCTCGGCAGAGGTCACCGGGTCAAGCCCGGCCGAGGGCTCGTCAAAAAAGAGTATCTTGGGATTGAGGGCCATGGCCCTCGCCAGCCCGGCCCTCTTCTTCATCCCTCCGCTCAACTCCGAGGGGAGATGGTCCTCATAACCTTCAAGGTTAACCAGGCCTAACTTCATCCTGACCAGGAGGTCTACGGCCTCTTCGGGCAGAGAGGTATACTCCCTTATGGGCAGGGCAACGTTTTCGGCCACGGTCATGGAGCCCAACAGGGCAGCGCTTTGGTAGAGGACCCCGATCTTCCTGAACACCGTCTGCATGGTGGTTTCATCGTTTGCCAGGACCTGTTGCCCATCTATGGTTATCCTGCCCGAACAGGGTTCTATGAGTCCGATGATGGTTTTGAGGAGGGTGCTCTTGCCGCAGCCGCTTCCCCCAAGGATAACAAAGATCTCTCCTTCATAGACCCTGAACGATACATGATCAAGGATGATCTTCTCACCGTATCCCGCACTCAGGTCCTTTACCCGGATCATGACGGTACGCTCCATGGCCATTATCCTATCCCCAGTAGCGAAGTATAACCGAAAACAGAGAATCACACAGTATTATCAAAAAGATGCTGCTCACCACCGCCGATGTGGTGGCCTGGCCCACGGACGCAGCACCACCCCGGACCTGGAAGCCCCTGAAGCACCCTATCCAGGTTATGAGCACTCCGAAGACCCCGCCTTTGAAGATCCCCCAGAACACATCGAAGAGCTCCAGGGTCTTCATGGTCTGGTCCATATAGGCCCCGGCTGTGAGGTCCAGCATGAAGATCCCCACTATCAGCCCCCCCAAAACGGCAAACAGGTCGGAAAAAAGGGTCAGGATCGGTACCATAACCGCGGCTGCCACCAGCTTGGGAATCACCAGAAACATTACAGGGTTAAACCCCATGGTAAACAGGGCGTCAACCTCCTCGGAGATCTTCATGGTCCCGATCTCCGCGGCAAAGGCCGAGCCTGACCTGCCCGCCACTATGATCGCCGTCATAATGGGACCCAGTTCGCGGGTCATGGCAAGGCTCACCAGGGAAGCCACGTATATGTTCGCCCCGAACTGCTCCAGTTGAACCGAAGACATGAACGCCATGATAAGGCCCATGAGAAAACTGATCAGGGCCACTATGGGAAGGCCGTCCACTCCCACCCGCTGCATATACCCGACGGTGTCGTCTGATCGCAGAGATCGGGGGTGCCTACAGATATGAATCAGGGAAAGGCAGATAGACCCGATGAACGATACGGCATATCTCAGGTCCGAGACATGCCGTAAGGTGGCATCTCCCAGACGGATAAACATGCCTGGAGAGGGCTTTTTCTCAACGACCTTTCTTATGTTCAGCGAATCGAAATGGAGTATGGAAAGGAGATCCCTTATCCTCTCGCTGGCGTTGACTATGAAGAAACTATCCCTGCCCCCGGGTACCAACTCTCTGAGTTGCGCCAGAAGTAACGCGCCAAAGTCATCAAAATAATTGACGTGTTTCAGATCCACGGTGAGAGAAGAGAGAGAGCGGCCCCTGAGCAGGAGGCCAAGGTCATTGATCATTTTCCCTGCATTGTCCGCCACCATATCTCCACGGATACAAACCCTGACGCCGCCTTCAGGGTTTTCTGAAATCTCGTATGGAGAAAAACCTGATGTCTCGGGAGGGGTCATAAAAGGGGTCTCTCATCCCTGCTCTTTTTCACTCTCTTCAAAACGAAACCGCCTCAGATCCTCTTCATCGACCTTGAATTTCCGTTTAAGCAGGTCCATATTCATCTGAAAGATAAGCCAGCCCAAGAAACGATCCTCTTTGTACAGTTTGAAGGCAAGTTCGATGCTCCGGAATCCCATGGGATGCTCCTTGTGGGTACGGTAAAGGCTCAGCACCTGGTAAATGGGGCCGTCCCTCCCCTCAAGGCTTATGCCGGCATAACTGGTGCCCACCAGACCCTTTGGGTCAAGCTTCGGGTCGATGGAATAGGAGTCGAACACCATCTTATCCCTGTTCAGCAGCAATACTCCGGTGCAGGGGAATTCGAGGTCCTTCTGAACATCAAAGAAAGATTTGAGAACCTGGGTTGTTCGGCCCCTGTCCCCTGCCTCAAAGGGTTCGAGCACCACAGACCTGAGGAGACGGGAGCTGACTGCCAGATTGTCCCTCAACTTCTGTTTCCTGATGTCAGTTATCCTGTACCCTTTTGAAAAATATGGGTACCCGAAAAAGATCCCCCCAGCCAGCACCACTACGAGAAAAAGAGTGGGGAGTAACCAGCGTCTGACCCGCCTGTATCTCCTCTCCAGTGCCACCGTGGAGGTCACATCCCTGGCCAGGGAAAGGATCCCCTGGAAGTTGTGCTGCCCGTCATAAAGGACCTTTGTGCTGGTTGAAACATAACGGATCCCCTCTTCAGGGTGTCTGATCTTGAGCACCTTTTCCCTTATGGCATTCCCGGATACCGCCTCATTAAGAAAGGCCCTGTAATCATGGGGATCTTCGTAAATCTCTTCGGCCGATCTGTAACGCATCTCGCTCTCTTCCCTGCCGTAGAGATTTTCCGCTGCACTGTTCCATGAGAGGATCTTGCCACCCTTGTCGGTAAGAAAGACCGCGTCGGGGATCTGGTCGCAGACCTCCTTTAACCCGAAAAGGATCTGGCTTGTCTCATCAAGGCGCCTGGCCAGGAACCTTGCGAATTCCTCCATAACTTCTGGAAACTGGGTGATAAAGGAAGAGATCTCCTCCTTGGGTATTCTGACTGCCTTTACATCGGTCACAGCCTTTACAGTGGCGGTCCGTTTTTCGCCCAACAGAAAAGACATCTCCCCAAATATGGAGCCCTGATCAGAAATCTCGGCTATACTTCTCCTTCCCTTGAGTATGCCTATCTTCCCGGAGACCAGGAAATATAGGTCCTGGGTGTCATCCCCTTCAAGAAAGATGGTCTCTCCGGCCTTGAAAGTGACGGCATACCTTTCCAGTCTTGGATTGTTTATTATCCGGGATAGCATGGGAAAGCCCCGCAGCCTGGTAGAAACAGCCGTTTTGCCTGTGACAAACCTAACAGGAGGCGGGCCTTTAGTCAATATTTTCAAGTGGAACTGTTCCAATGGCCCATGGGAGGCCATCCAAAACTCTTGACAAGCAGTCACTTTTTCGGTAATATCCTCAACTTTGCTGACGCATGAGCCGTCTGCCGGCAAGGGATACGGGCAGACCTATCAGACCAACCTATAGTTACCAAGAGCATAAAGGCATGAAAACTTCAGAAAAAAACATAGCATCAGTCTCATACACCCCCCTGCCCATCGACCGGGGATACACTGACCAGATCCTCAGGGTGGACCTCACATCCTCCATCATATCAACACCGATTCTCCCCCCTCAGTTCAAGACCAAATACACCGGGGGAAGGGGGTACGCCCTTAAACTCATATGGGATGAAACGACCGAGAGCACCCGTTACGACAGCCCGGAAAATATCCTGGTCATGGCCGGGGGTCCCCTGGGAAACGAGCCCCGATTCCCGGGGAGCGGGAAGTTCATTGTGGGGACCATCTCCCCGCTTACCGGCACCTTTATCGACTCAAACGTGGGGGGACACTTCGCGCCCCTCTTGAAGGCTGCTGGTTTTGACGCGCTTGCCGTCTCGGGTATTTCCCGGAAAGACCTGGTCCTGATCATAGATGCGGATAAGGGAGAGATCCGGCTTGTTGAGGCCCCCACCTTCGGAGATCAGGTGGACGGGGGTGCCCTTTCCTATGGAGAGGCCCTGTTAAGATATCTGAACAATGGAACCCTTAGCGAGGATATGGCCGCGGTAACCACCGGAATGGGGGCCATGAACACCAGGTACGGTATCCTGAACAGCCTCTTTTACGACCGCCGCCGGGCCAGACTGCGCTCCAAGCAGGCGGGCAGGGGCGGGACAGGCACGGTCATGCGGCAAAAGGGGCTCCAGGCAGTGGTCGTGCGGTCGGCCCTCCATAAGGTGGGGGGAAACAACCCCGCAGATAAACAGGAGGTGAAAACGGCTGGATCCGAACTCAAAAAGGTTATCTCCCAGGTAGATCCCAGGCAGTTCCGTCTCAGAAGCTGGGGAACGCCTATCCTGGTGGAGTATATGGACAAGTACCACATCCTTCCGGTCAACAACTATCAGTACGGACAGCATCCAGACGCAAAGGCCATATTTGCCGATGTTTTTTTCCGCCGTTTTCTCAGTAAAAAGATCCCTGACGGCTGTTATAAGGGGTGTAACCTTGCATGCGCCAAGGGGGCTGAAAACATCACCCTGGCCCACGGCCCCCGGGCCGGGACACGGGTAGGGGTTGACGGACCCGAATATGAGACGGCGGCAGCGGTCACCTGTATGGGCATCTTTGATCCGGCCTTTATCATGGAGTACAACTGGTACTGTGACGAGTACGGTCTTGACACCATCTCCATGGGCGTAACAGCCTCGTTCCTCATGGAGTGTTTCCAGAGGGGCTACCTCTCAGGGGAGGATGTGGGCTATGAGCTGAGGTGGGGGGACGTTCAGTGTGCCAGCAGGCTCCTCCATGAGACCGCCTCTGGTACGGGCTTCGGAAGGGTCTGTTCCCAGGGCGTACGCCGGGCCAAGGAATGGGTGGCCGGGCGCCACGCTGAAAGGACCGGCAGGCGCTATGATGAGATCCTGTCAGAACTTGCGAAGTTCGCCATGGAGGCGAAGGGCCTTGAGTTCTCCATGTACATCACCAAAGAGTCCCTGGCCCAGCAGGGGGGGTACGGATTTGCCCTCAAGGGCCCCCAGCATGACGAGGCATGGCTCATCTTTATCGATCAGGTGTACAATGAGCTTCCCACCTTCAGAATGAAGGCCGAGGCCCTGAAGTGGTTTCCCCTGATCCGCACATGGTTCAATGCGGTGGGGCTGTGCAAGCTTCCATGGATAGATGTGAGGCATCCAGAGGCTGCCGGCACTGAAAATCCGGCAAAAAACCTGCCTACCATTGACTACTACGTCCGGTATCTGAACGCCACCACCGGAAGCAGCAAGGACCTTGAAGACATCATAGATGACTCTGAACGGCTCCACCTGCTCCAGAAACTGATCAACCTGCGGCACGGCAGGGGCACCAGGGAGAGCGACAGGATTCCCCTCCGGGCCATGGGTCCGGTCTTCTTTAACGAGTACGAAGCCAGGTCTGACTATTACGACGGTTGGCTTAAAGACCGGCTGGGGGACGAAAAAATTCCCGCTGACCCAAGGGCGCGGCACACCCTTCTCCTTGAGCTTCGTCAGGAGGCCTACGAAAAGCTGTGTGACGAGGTATATGCGGAAAAGGGGTACACAAGAGACGCCGTTCCCCTCCTGGAACTGGTTGAGGGTTTCGGCCTCTTAGACGAACAGGCCCGACGTCTCTTAGCGCTCTTCGGGGTGGAGAGAAGGGAGTTATCAAATTGAGGTCAATGCGGGTTTCAGTGGAGTTCCATGGCGTTCACCGGGCCATTACCAGGGTCAACAAAACCCGGGTCTCCCTGTCTTCCAACGCCAGGGTAAGAGATCTCCTGCAACATATCCAGCAGACCTATCCAGGCCTCCACCTGTGTCAGAATGACATCATGATAAGCATAAACAACCGGGTATCGGGGTTGAACCACACCCTGAACCCCGAGGACAGGATCAGTTTTCTACCCCATATAGGCGGTGGTTAAGATGTGTAAACAGGAAAGGAGACCACGAACGTGGTGGTCCCCCCTCCTGTTCTTATATCTATTTTTCCCTTGAGAAGGCGCATGATCCTGTAGGTTATGTAGAGCCCGCGGCCCTCCCCTTCGCCTTCCAGGATCTTCATACGGTCGTCTTCGGAGATCTCTCCGGTATTGCTGATCTCTGCGCAGGCCCACTGGCCATCCCGGTAGGTCCTCACGGCCAGCACGCCACCCTTGAGGGGGATGGCCTTTGTGGCGTTGTTGAGCAGGTTATCAAATACCCTTTCCATATGAACGGCATGGCACATGACCATGATGTCAGGGTCATAGGGCCCCTCTTTCAGGGAAACGTTCTGCCTGAGCTGCTCCTTGATTGCCTCACGGTTGATCTCGACCCGTCTTTTGAGTACCTCGCTCAGATTCACCGCCTGCTCATCACCGACCCTGTATATGCTCATCGCAAGCTCCTGCAGCCGGCTCGTCTCGTGCAGCAGGATATCCACGTACTTCTCCACCTGATCTCCTGACTGCTCCAGTTTATTGTTCCGGAGGATCTCCTTGAGCCGCCTGGCAAACCCGGCGATGGCAATGGCCGGATTCTTGAAATCGTGGAGGGCGTCATCCAGTCTTTCCATTTTCTGGGCCTTCATCAGCTCGCTGCCCAGAAAGAGAAAGATGTCCACCTCATCGGTACTGTACCGCTGTCTCTGATCTAACGCATCAATCGCCATAAGGTGGGTAATTTCCCCCTCATAGCCCAACGGGAGATAGAGGATGGAGTTGATATTATGCAGTGCGGCGAACTTTTTCAGGTTATCTGAAATCAGCGCACTTCTCTGGGGATCCACCACAAAGATATGGGAGGGGGTTACCACCTCGTAGACCGAATCGCCCGAATACTCCCTCAGGTTCAGGAGGAGTTCAAACACAGGCTCACTGGCCACAGGGATAACCCTGCCCACACTGTGGTAGCCATCCTCGGGAAACCCGGCCTGAAGGATAACCCGGTCCAGGCCCTCGGTAACGGAGAAGAGGGTGCAACTCTGAAGATCCACTATGTCGGCGAGCTCGGGCACAACCCTGTTGAATACCTCATCCAGCTTTACCCCGCCCCGGGACCCTAACTTCCGAAAAATATGTCTGACGATCATCTCCTTTTTTTCATCTATCCTGTACATGGAGAGGATCTTTTTCCGCGCAATCACAAAGCTCAGTCTTTTGGCCATGGTAATGGCCGCCTGAACCTCCAGGTGCCCGAAGTACCGGTTCTTTTCAGGAAAGTAGATCTGAATAACCCCCACCGTGTCACGATCACGCGGGGAAAAGCGCTGGATTTCAAAGGGGATGGCCATCAGGGACTGGAAGCCCCCCTTGTGCAGTACGTCCTTGTTGGTGTAGCGCTTCTCCCTTGACAGGTCTGACGCCAGGTATGGCAGGCGCGTCTTCACCACCTCCCCGGCAATACTGTCATCAAAGGGGATGAAGGTCGCCCGCATATCTTCCTTAGAGGGGTATGATCCGTAGGAAAGCATCTGACCTGTCTGGGGATCGTAGATCCGCACCGAGGCCGAGTGGGCCCCCAGGAACTCCACCATATACCGGGTGGCCCTCTCCAGGATCTGAGGCTCAGGAAGATCCGGGTCTATATCAACGATCTCATCTATCTGACCAACGAGCCGTTCGATGAACTCGGCCACCACATGCTCGTCGATCCATTGCATAAGAAGAGGCCAGAAATCCTTTTCAGCGGAAACCGACTTTGCCCAGGGCTCTTGTCTGATCTCCCTGGCCAGCTCTTTCAGGTCCTTCAGCATAGTCCCCTTCCTGTTACGCCGATCATACTACACATATTCACTCAAACCCTCCCGCATATCCGTAGGTTAACCGCATAGCAAAAGGAGGGGTAGAAGTCAAGGCAGGCAAACCGGTTCAGCAGGAATCGGGCTTGGAACTGTGGAACAGGATCGTTTGGGGTCTTCTTCCTGCTTCAGATTATCCCATCCTCGATCATAGCGTAGGCCTGGTTAATGGTGAGTTCGGGTTTTTCGATCAACCCCTTAAGGTCCCCCCGATCTCCTGCGTCCACCATCTGGGGGTCAATGGGGATCTGGCCCAGAAAAGGAATACCCATGGTGGTTGCCATCTTTACGCCCCCCCCTGAACCGAACAGCGGGATCTCTTCACCACAGTGGGGGCACAGAAGACCGCTCATGTTCTCCACCACGCCCAGGATCTTCATGTCCACCTGCCGGCAGAAATCGATGGACTTCCTCACGTCTGAAAGACTTATCTCCTGGGGCGTGGTGACAATTAGGGCCTCAGCGTCTGGAATGGTCTGGGCTACTGTAAGGGGTTCATCACCCGTGCCCGGAGGCGCGTCCACTATCAGATAATCCAGGTCACCCCAATAGATATCAGATATGAACTGCCTGATGGCGCTTATCTTCATTGGCCCCCGCCAGATAATGGCCCTGTCCCTGTCTCCAAGGATCATCTCCAGGGTGACTATCCCCAGGTTTTCTGAAAACCTGTAGGGCCTGACAACGCCCTCTTCTCCCATATCAAACCCGGCTTTCACGTTCATGAGCCTACCGACGCTGGGACCGTGAAGATCAACGTCCAGGAGCCCCACCTGTTTTCCGTTCCGGCTTAGAAGGAGGGCCAGATAGCTGGCCACCGTGCTCTTTCCCACTCCCCCCTTCCCGCTCATTACCAGGATCTTCCTGCCGACCCTTGCCAGATTCGCCTCTATCATCTTGTCCTGCTCGCCCCTCTCGAAATCACCCGGGGTACGGCAGCTCGTGATCTCCGTTTCCATGCTCCTTGATTCCCCGTTTCCTGGTCAAAAAAAAGCCCCCCCGCAGAACGTGAACGCTGCGGAGAGGCCGATTCCGTACATCCGGGGTTTTGCCCTTACAACTCAAGCCACGAATCTGAGTAAAGGGAGTGGCCCAGGATAACCCTCGCGGTCTTCACATAATCGATCATTTTCCACCCGTCGTTGGGCTCGTCGGGCAGGGCATTTTCGTCAATCTCCTCGCCGTCCATCACCTTGTACACAAGCTCCACAATATCCGGCCTTTCACCCCTGGCAAGGGCGATCAGACCGTCATCATAGGCATCGGCGATAACGGAGTACATCCCCTTCCTCTCAAGCATGATCATATAGGTCTGATTCAGGATCGGCCGCAGGTTGTCCGGGGGACCGTTGGAAATATTGGAGAGACCGCACGTTGATTTAATGCCGGGGAACATCTCCCCCACCATCTCCTGAAAGGCCAGAAGGCTCATCAACTGCTGCTGCTGGATATTCACGGGCGTCACGATGCCATCCACGAATATATCCTCGTCAGGCACGCCCGCTTCATTAGCCGCGTATTGCAGTTCAGCAAAGAGCGCCATCCGCTCATTTTCATCCCTGGGCAGGCCGTCCGGGCCCCACATGAGGGCGATCATATTGGCCTTGTACTTCACCGCAAGGGGTATCATGTTCTCGTATCGCTCAGGCCTGCACATAATGGAGTTGATTATGGCCTTACCCTTGCACGCGGCAAGTCCGGCCTCCATGGCCTCGATGTTGGAGGTGTCGAGGCAAAGGGGAATCTCGTCCCCGATGGCATCCTGCACCGTGTTGACCACGAACTCCATGAGCTCCGGGCCCCCTTTTCTGGCCGGACCTAAGTTGATATCGATCCAGTCCATCCCCTTTTCCTTCTGCCGTTTGGCTTCCTCGGCGATGGGGCCCGGGTCTTTCTCCTTGAACGCCCTGCCGATAACCCTGTTTATTACATTGAGATTCTCACCGATCAAAAACATGGCCACTGTCTCCCTTCTTTTATTATTGTTCTGCCTGCCCCATGGATCCTCCCGGGGGCGCACATGGTAGAGCCCCCCGTCTCCCTGTTGCCTTAATTTACCATATCCTTCAGGAACTTAGGAATCAGAGACGCATCTCTGGGGCCGATGGTTATATTCCAGTCCGGCAGGTCCTCTTCCATCTCTCCACTGATGGAGGCCGCATAACCGGGAATGATAATATTCTTGTGGGCAACCTTGTCGGCTATACCGCACTTCTTCACAAACATGGCAACGGCATCGCCTGCAAACTTCCCGGCGGCCCAGGCCGTCATAACAGACAGGCCCTCCGTGTCCATGATAAGGAGCCAGCTCGGGACCCTGCTCCCCTCGATCTCACCGCTTACGATGAAGTAGGTGAGGGAGAAATTGGTGGTCACCAGAACGGGAGAATTCTCATCCGGGGCCCCGATTTCGTAAATACCCTCTGTCACGGTCATGGGCCTCTGCGGGTCGGTGAAGATA
>DREN01000311.1 GCA_011051075.1 Deltaproteobacteria bacterium
CCTTTCGGAAAAAAATGTAAACCTGTGAATAACGGGATCCTTTCACAGAATACCTTTTTGCGGCGTGTTGTCAACATAAATCCTAATCCGGCTGAACCCGCCAGAGGCGGACATGGCGGGATTAGGGATTGAGGAATTGAGGGATTGGATGGATGGTTGGATGAGATGTTTAACTAATCTGCAATAATCTGCGAAATCTGCGGATGGGATTGAGGAACCATGCCTCTAATGGGCCCACGGATCAGCCTCGGCCTTCTGGACCAGCTTTCCTGGGCATTTCCCCATCCTTGGCGGGAAATGACCTTGACAGTGTCGGCAGGTTCTTCTAAGGTTTACACCCTGACTTTCAGGCGTATGCCCTGATACGTCTCCGGCACGGGGAGGGGGAATGGTTTAGAGGGGGCGGACAGAATCAGGAGGTTCTTCCATGGCACAGAAAAAGGCGCGAAAACAACCTACCGTTGCCATTCTCACCGGCGGCGGAGACGTACCCGGCCTCAACCCCTGCATCAAGACCCTGGTTTACAGGGCCGCGAGCGAGGGGATAAAGGTTTTAGGGATCAGGCGGGGATGGGCCGGGATCCTGGAGTATAACCCCGATGATCCCGGAAGGTCAAAGAACCGGATCCAGGAGCTCGTCCCGGCCGAGGTACGGACCATCGACCGTTCCGGCGGGACCTATCTCCACACCTCGCGCACCAATCCAAGCCTTGTAAAAAGAGAGAAGGCCCCTGATTTCCTGAAAAAGGCTTTCAAAAAGGGAGAGACCACCCACGATTTTACCCCTCACTGCATCAAGGGCCTGGAGAAATTGGGCATAGACGCGGTTATCCCCATTGGAGGAGACGATACCCTGAGCTTTGCAGAGAGGCTGAGCAGTGAGGGATTCCCCGTGATCGCCATACCCAAGACCATGGATAACGATGTGTTCGGCACGGACTACTGTATCGGTTTTTCCACCGCCGTAACCCGGGGGGTAAGCTTTATCCATGCCCTCCGCACCTGCACCGGTTCCCATGAAAGGATAGCCGTCATCGAACTTTTCGGACGTTACTGCGGCGAGACCTCGCTCATATCCGCCTACCTGGCCGGTGTTGACCGGGCCATCATATCCGAGGTGCCCTTTGACCCTGAAAAACTTGCCGGACTGGTCATGAAGGACAAGAGGGCAAACCCCAAGAACTACGTGATGGTCACCATATCCGAAGGGGCCAAGATAACCGGCGGTGACATGTTCGTGTCAGGGGAATCGGACGCGTTCGGTCACCGGAGGCTCGGCGGTGTGGGAGAAGAAACAGGGGCCATTCTCAAGAGGCTGACCGGTCAGGACGTGCTGAACCAGAGACTCTCATATCTGATGAGAAGCGGTTCCCCCGACTCCCTGGACCTGATGGTGGCGGTCAACTTCGCAAACATGGCCATCGATCTCTTCCTGAAGAACGCCTTTGGGAGGCTGGTGGCCCTCAGCAACGGAAACTATACGGACATCCCCCTGAGTACCATTACCACGGGACAGAAGAGGGTCGACATACGGGAACTCTACGACATAGAGGAGTACCGCCCCAAGGTAAGGCACGTGAGCGGCAAACCGATGTTTCTTTATTGAGAACTTCGTAATCAGGATAAACCGGAATTGCGAATTGAGGAATTTAGGGATTGAGAGTAGCTTACGCAATCTTTGAGCTTGGACTCCTTCCACAGTAGATCAGGTGCCTTAACATCAATAGAAGATCTTCGCAACGTGCGATGGAAGTTACAAACTAAGGCTCTAAAAAGTCAAGATCTCACACAAGGCCCGGAAAGTTAAGGGAGTAATTTTAAAAGACATTTTTTTGGCGTCTTTGCGCGAAGAACAGGTTTTTATCAGACCACCTTTAATCAGTGTGAACGAATCCCGAGCAGAATCAGATGCCCCTTCCAGAAGAACGAAAAAAGACCCGCCAGATCCATGTTGGAGATATTCCAGTGGGGGGTGGCGCGCCCATTGCGGTCCAGTCCATGACAAACACCGATACCAGGGACGTGGCCGCCACGATCCGCCAGATAGAGGGGCTCTCCAGTGCGGGCTGCCACATGGTAAGGCTGGCCATTCCCGATGAAGAGGCCGTAAGGGCCTTCGGTCGCATCAGGGAGATGGTCTCGGTCCCTCTCATCGCCGATGTTCACTTCGACCACCGGCTTGCAATAGGGGCCCTCAAGGCCGGAGCCGACGGCCTGAGGATCAACCCCGGAAATATCGGGGGAACGAGGGCCGTTGAAAGGGTGGTAAAGGCGGCCCTGGATACGGGAGCACCCATCAGGATAGGGGTTAATGCGGGATCCCTGCACAGGGAGATCCTGTCAAGATACGGGGGCCCAACGCCCGCTGCAATGGTTGCAAGCGCCATGGAGCACGTGAAGTTGCTGGAATCCATGGACTTTTACCTTATCAAGATCTCCCTAAAATCGTCCAGCGTCATGAGTACCATCGAGGCCTATGAACTCATGAGCGAAGAGGTGGACTACCCGCTCCACCTGGGGGTCACGGAGGCAGGCACCCTTATCTCGGGCACGGTAAAGAGCGCCATCGGCATAGGATACCTTCTGGCCAGGGGCATCGGCGATACCTTCCGGGTCTCCCTTACCAGGGACCCGCTGGATGAGATAAAGGTGGCCTATGAGATACTGAGATCCATAGGGTTGGGATCAAGGGGGCCCGAGATCATATCTTGCCCCACCTGCGGCAGGTGCGAAATAGATCTCTTTTCCCTGGTGGACCAGGTGGAAAGGGCCATCTCTGACATCAAGTCGTCGCCCAAGGTGGCCATAATGGGATGCGTGGTGAACGGTCCCGGGGAGGCCAGGGAGGCGGATGTGGGGGTGGCAGGAGGAAGGGCCCAGGGTATCCTGTTCAAAAAGGGAAAGGTGGTAAGGAAGATACCCGAGGATCAACTGGCCGAAATCCTCATAAAGGAGGTCAGGGACCTGGCCCGTGGTCTGCCCTCGCCCTGAATTCTCCTGCTTCGGAGTTTTTGCCTGATCGGTCCTTATTGCACCCCATCCCCGATTTCAGATATCTTTGCTCCGGCGGTTACTTTCCGACTGCTCAACCGGGCAAGGGCCGCTCAACCAAAACCATAAGGAGATACAGATACGCCATGCGATACTCAAGATACTTCATTCCCACACATAAGGAAGCCCCTTCTGATGCCGAGGTAATCAGCCACCAGTTGATGATCAGGGCGGGCATGATAAGAAAACTTGCGTCAGGGATCTACACATACCTACCCCTCTGTCTCAGATCAATAAGAAAGGTGGAAAATATAATCAGGGAGGAGATGAACCGGGCAGGCGCAGTAGAGATCCTCATGCCCGCTGTTCAGCCGGCCGAACTGTGGCAGGAGAGCGGCAGATGGGAGCACTACGACCGTGAACTCCTGCGGTTCAAGGATCGTCACAACCGTGAGGCCTGCTTTGGCCCCACCCACGAGGAGGTGATCACCGATCTGATGCGAAAGGAGATCCACTCCTACAAGCAGATGCCCATAAACCTCTACCAGATCCAGACCAAGTTCAGGGATGAGATAAGACCCAGGTTCGGGATCATGCGGGGCCGCGAGTTCATAATGAAAGACGGCTACAGCTTTGATGTGGACGAAGAGGGGGCAAACAGAAGCTATGAGGCCATGTATGAGGCCTATACCAGGATATTTGAGAGGTGCGGCCTCAGATTCAGGGCCGTGGAGGCGGATACAGGCACCATCGGTGGAAGCTACTCACACGAATTCATGGTCTTGGCCCAGACAGGGGAAGATCAGATCATAAACTGTACGGCCTGCGATTATGCGGCCAACCTGGAAAGGGCCCAGGTAACGGCTTCACAGGTCCCGCCGGAACCCCAGCCCGCCGAGATGAATCCCATGGGGGAGGTGGAGACCCCCGGCATGAAGACGGTTGAGGAGGTTACCACCTTTCTCTCGCTTCCACCTTCCCGGCTCATCAAGACACTTATTCTGACGGCGGACGGTGAAGACATAGCCGTACTCATACGCGGCGACCACGAGCTGAACGAGGCCAAACTCAGGGGCCTTCTCGGGGCAGAGACCGTCGAGCTTGCCCCTGGACCCAGGGTCGAGGAGATAACAGGCGCGCCCGTGGGCTTTGCAGGTCCCGTGGGCCTTGGCCTGAGGACCGTGGCCGACCAGGCCCTGAAAGGGATGAAGGACCTGGTAACCGGCGGTAACAAGAAAGACCTGCACCTTGAAAACGTGAATATGGGACGGGACTTTCAGGTGGACATCTTCGGCGATCTGCGTCTGATCACCCCCCAGGACCCCTGCCCCAGGTGCGGCGGCCCCATTGAATTCGGCAGGGGGATAGAGGTGGGCCATATCTTCAAGCTGGGCACCAAGTACAGCCTGGCCCTGAAGGCGGTATTTCTTGACAGTGAGGGAAAAGAGGAGCCTATTATCATGGGCTGCTACGGCATAGGGGTTGGAAGGACCGTGGCAGCGGCCATAGAGCAGAACCATGACAAGGAGGGCATAATCTTCCCCATCCCCATAGCCCCATTTGAGGTAACCATCCTGCCCCTTCAGATGCACGACCGGGGGGTAGTGGAAGCGGCGGAAGCCCTTTATGGGGAGCTCTCACAACTGAAGGTTGACACCCTCCTTGATGACAGGGATGAACGGGCCGGCGTCAAGTTCAAGGATGCCGACCTGTTAGGCATACCGGTCCGTGTCACGGTAGGGGCCAGGGGAATCAAGGCCGGCCAGGTAGAGATCAAGGTTCGGAGCGAGACCGAGAGCTTCTTTCTGCCCATTGCCCATGCAGCACCCTCTATCAGAGAAAAGGTGAAGGCCCTGTATGATTCGTCTCAATGACATCACCTCCAAGCTCATCAGCTACCATCCGAAAGCGGACGTCGAACTCATAGAAAAGGCCTATGTTTACTCTGCCAAGGTCCACCAGGGACAGATCCGCCTTTCAGGAGAGCCCTACCTGTCCCACCCCTTGGAGGCGGCCTATATCCTTGCCCAGCTCAAGATGGACGTGATCTGCATCGCCGCAGGCCTGCTGCACGACGTCATCGAGGATACGGACACCGAGTTAAGCGAGATAAGGGACCTTTTTGGCGAAGAAACCGCCAACATTGTGGACGGGGTCACAAAGATCGGCAAGATGCACTTTGTGAATCGTGAGCAGCGTCAGGCCGAAAACGTGAGGAAGATGATCCTTGCCATGTCCTCCGATATCCGCGTAATCCTGGTGAAGCTGGCCGACCGGCTCCATAATATGAGGACCCTGGGCTTCCAGCCGGAGGAGAAACAGCGGCTCATAGCCACGGAAACCCTCGACATTTACGCGCCCCTGGCCGGACGCATGGGCATCAACTGGATCAAATCGAACCTTGAAGACCTCTGCCTCTTCTACCTGGAACCTGAGATCTACGCCAAGATCAAAGATGCCACGGCCGAGAGGAGGGATGAAATGAAGGCCTTCATGGAACAGGTGAAAGGGGATCTTTCGGCCAAATTGGAGGAGTTCAACATCCTGGGGACCATCAAGGCCAGGCAGAAACACTTTTACAGTATTTACAGGAAGATGCTCGATCAGAACCTCACCGTGGACCAGGTCTATGATATCCTGGCATTCCGGGTCATCGTGAATTCCATCAAGGAATGCTACGAGGTCCTGGGCCATATACACTCCATGTGGAAACCGGTCCAGGGAAGGTTCAAGGACTACGTGTCCGTTCCAAAGGCCAACATGTACCAGTCCCTCCATACCACGGTCATAGGACCCCTGGGACAGAGGATGGAGATCCAGATCAGGACCTGGGACATGAACAGGGTGGCCGAGTCCGGCATCGCGGCCCACTGGAGGTACAAGGAGGGGTCAATCGCAACCAGGGCCGACGAAAAACAGTTTGCCTGGCTTAAGCAACTCCTGGACTGGCAGAAGAACCTGAAAGACCCGCAGGAGTTCCTTGAGTCCGTGAAGATGGACCTTTTCCCCGATGAGGTCTACGTGTTTACCCCCAAGGGAGATGTGAAGGCCTTTCCCAGAGGTGCTTCCATAGTGGACTTCGCATACGCCATACACTCCGAGATAGGACAGAAGTGCATCGGTGGCAGGGTTAACGGAAAGATGGTCCCCCTGAGGTATCAGCTCAAAAACGGAAATATCGTGGAAATCATCACCTCCGCCAGGCAGCATCCCAGTAAAGACTGGCTGGACATGGTTAAAACCCCCAGAGCAAAGACCAAGATACGCCAGTGGTTAAGGACCCAGGAGAGAGAGGAGAGCATCAGCCTGGGAAAGAGCATCCTGGAAAAGGCCCTCAAGCAAGAGGGCCTGGCCCAGACAAGCATTTTCAAGAGCGATCAGATCGCTTTAGTGGCCCGGGAACTCTCTTTTCATTCGGTTGAGGAACTGGTGGCCCAGGTGGGCTTCGGCAAGGTCTCACCCAGGCAGGTGGTGGGCAGACTAAAGCCGAAATTAGGGATCACAAGAACCAGGTCCCACGGACTGGTAAGCAAGGTGGTGGATCGCTTTTTCAGGTCCAGAGAGGGTCGGGGGATCCGCATAGACGGCGTGAGCGACATGCTGGTCCGTTTTGCCAAATGCTGCAACCCCCTCCCCGGAGAGGATGTGATCGGATTTATCACCCGGGGCCGCGGCATTACCATCCACCAGAACACCTGCAGACACATCAGAAACGCCGAGTCCGAAAGGCTGGTGGAGGTATCGTGGGACCCCGATGACAGGGAGGTATATCCTGCCACCCTAAAGGTAACTACCGTGGAGAGGAAGGGGATACTGGCCGATATAAGTACGATTCTCACCCAGAAGGATGCCAATATCATCCACGCGGAAATCAAGACCACCATGGACAATAAAGGCATATCCTTCTTTACCCTTGAGGTGGAAAGCTACAAACAGTTGCAGGATATTATGAATGCCATCAAAAAGGTGAGGAACGTGCTGATTGTGGAAAGGATCTAAGAGGCCGCCCTGTAGCTGACCCTTGGCTGTTTCATGACCCGGCCGGACCTGATGCAGCTGGTGCATGCCTTTATCTTTACCCTCTGACCGTCTATGACGCATCTCACGTTCTGAAGGTTAGGGTACCAGCGTCTCTTGGTCTTATTGTGGGCGTGGCTGACGTTATATCCTGTTACCGGCCTCTTGCCGCATATCTCGCATACCTTAGGCATTTGGATATCTCCTTCTCTATGGGGGAATATATGGAATCTTGTATTATATGACATGAACAAGGGGATATCAAGCGTTTTTTTGCAAACCTGTCTATCCTGAGGGAGGTACCGCCATCTTGGTTCAATCTTCGGAACACCCCCACCAGGCCCTGCTGCAACCATCCCTGAACTTCGCGCCCCAGGGACCACGCCATATCCACCTCATGGGGATCTGCGGGACCGGGATGGCATCTCTGGCAGGCATGCTCAGGGATCAGGGCTATAAGGTAACAGGCTCGGACAGAAACATCTACCCCCCCATGAGCCTTTTTCTTGAATCCCTCGAGATCCCCGTATTGAAAGATTATGCCCCCCAAAACCTGCACCCGAAACCCGATCTTGTAATCGTGGGAAACGTGATCACAAAAAAGAACCCGGAGGCAATCGAGCTTGGAAGGCTCAACCTCCCCTACCTCTCCTTTCCCCAGGCCCTTGGCCGATTCGCACTGAAGGGGAAGAAATCGATCGTGATCAGCGGCACCCACGGCAAGACAACCACCTCCGCACTCACTGCCTGGATACTGGAAGAGGCAGGCATGGATCCGGGGTTCATGATAGGGGGCATACCCGTGAACTTCGGGAAGAACTTCAAGATGGGGCAGGGCCCCTTCTTTGTTGTTGAGGGTGACGAGTACGATACGGCCTTTTTTGACAAGGGGCCCAAGTTCCTTCACTACAACCCCTGGGCAACAATCCTTACCAGCATTGAATTTGACCACGCGGATATCTACCGGGACCTGGATCATGTGACGGACAGTTTTCGTAAACTCATCCGCATTATCCCCGGGGAAGGGCTCCTGGTTGCAAACGGGGATTCTGAGATCCTTAAGAGGGAGATCAGGGGGGCGGGATGCCCCACCCAGACCTACGGTTTTTCAGAAACCAACCTGTGGCGGGCAGCAGCATTGATGTTTGAAGGGGATTTCACCAGGTTCACGGTCTTCAAGGGTCAAAGGGAAGAGACCTCTATCACCACCACTTTATACGGCAGACACAACATATCCAATCTCCTGGCTGTCCTGGCCCTGGGCCGGTTCCTCAAGATACCCTGGGCCATACTGAAGGAGGCTGCCAGGACCTTTCAAGGTGTCAAGCGGAGGCAGGAGGCAGTGGGAGAGCGGAGGGGGGTCCTGGTGCTGGACGACTTTGCCCACCATCCCACCGCCGTGAGAAAGACCACCGAGGCGGTCAAGGCGAGGTACAGGGCGAGACGGCTGGTGGCGGTTTTCGAGCCCCGGTCCAACTCGAGCAGGCGGAACATCTTTCAGGAGGAGTACTCCCGATCCTTTGACGCGGGAGATCTGATCATGATCCCCGAGCCCCCGCTCATGGACAAGATCCCCGTTGAGGAACGCTTCTCATCCCCTCAACTGGTATATAACCTCAGAAAAAGGGGGCTTGAAGCCCGCTTTTTTGAAAACACGGACCTCCTGCTTGAGGCCCTCATTAAAGAGGCAAGGCAGGGAGACGTGATCCTGATCATGTCCAACGGGGGCTTCGACAATCTGCATAAAAGACTCCTTGAGGCCTTGTCAGCCCCTTGACGATCCCCCGAACAGGACATATAGTTAGATTTAAAGTTCAATCTCATGCCCGGGAAGGTGGTGAACAATTATTCTAAGGGTGAGGTATGGAATTCTGTTGAAATTTTTTGGACCATAAAGGAGGTTTTTCAATGAAAAAGTTTTTTGTGGTGTCGTTAGCCGTGCTTTTCATCCTGAGCGCAGCAGCGCTCGCGTTTGCGGGGGATAACCCGCTGAGGGCCAAGGAGAAGGCCTTTAATAACGAGATCGCCAGCCTGATCCCGAATGATCATATCGTTAACGCTCAGCAGTTCCATAAGGTGTGGGAGGAGGTGCTGGCCGGAAAGCGCAACGCCTATCTGATCGATGTGAGAACCGATACCGAATTCACAGCCTTCCATATCGAGGGCACAGATCACGTCCAGGCCGGACACTGGTACACGATTCCCAAGAAGATCAAAGACCCCAATGCCGAGATCTACATCTGGTGCCGCACCAAGCATCGGGCCAAGTATGTAACCGGATTTCTGTACAAGATCGGCTACAAGAACGTCTACCTCTACAACGAAGGTGTAGTGGGCTGGGCCAAGGCCGGATATCCCTTTGTCAACGCCTGCACCGGCGAATTCAAGATCTTCAAGTACAGGAAAAAACCCTCCAAGGCTGAAAAATCCTATAAGTGGCGTTTCTGGAACTCCTTCAAATAGGCATGAAAATAATCCAAGCCCCCGGGAGAGCACTGTGCCCCCCGGGGGTCATCGGTCTTCACCCCCCCATCTAATCAGGGTGGGGCATCCCCATTAAGAACGCCCTTCACCCCGGGCCTCAAGACCTGAACTTATCCAGCCCATACCCCTTTATCTTCTTGTGAAGGTTACTCCTCTCGATCCCTATGGCCTCGGCGGTCTGAGATATGTTTCCGTTAAACTCCCGTAGCTTGGCCTCAATATAGGCCCTTTCAAACTCGCTCTTGGCCTCCTTGAGTGAACCTGATAAGAGATGAGAGTCAGGCGCCTTCCTGGTACTGGACCCCCGGTTAAAGGGCGCGGGGATATCTGCCCTCCGGATCACACCACCAGGTACCATGATCATCAACCTCTCGATGAGGTTCCTGAGTTCTCTAACGTTACCCGGCCAGGCGTACTTCTTCAGGACCTCCATGGCCCCTTCAGACACCTCCTTGGCCTCTATGTTCGTGCTGAGGGAGAGCTCCCTCACAAACTCATCCACCAGGGCCGGGATATCGTCAACGCGGTCTTTGAGGGGGGGTACTGTTATGGGGATAACGTTGAGCCTGAAGTATAGATCTTCCCTGAACCTTCCCTTTTCTATCTCCGCCTCCAGATCCTTGTTTGTGGCGGCAATGACCCTCACGTCCACCCTTATGGTCTTTGTCCCTCCCACCCTCTCAAACTTCTGTTCCTGCAGGATTCGCAGGGTCTTTGACTGGGCTTTGAGGCTCATGTCCCCGATCTCGTCCAGGAATATGGTCCCCTCATGGGCCGAATCGAACTTCCCCTTCCTCATGCTGGATGCCCCGGTAAAGGCCCCTTTTTCGTGTCCGAAGAGTTCACTTTCGATGAGATCTTCGGGTATTGCAGCGCAATTCACCTCCACCATGGGCTTGTGGCTGCGACGGCTCAGCATGTGAATGGTGTGCGCCACCAGCTCCTTCCCGGTCCCGTTTTCCCCGGAAATCAGTATCCAGGCGTTGGTGGGCGCCACGATCTTGATCTGCTCCTTCAAGGCCCTGATGGCCTTGCTGTTGCCCGTAATGCTGTACCTGCTCCGCTCCTTTTCCCTGAGAAGGCTTATCTCCTCTTCCAGTCTGAAATATTCAAGGGCGTTATTGATGGACAGAAGGAGTTTTTCAAGGGAAAGGGGCTTTTCAACGAAATCATAGGCCCCGATCTTGGTGGCCTTTACCGCGGTCTCTATGCTGCCATGTCCCGACATCATGATAACCTGGAGGCTGGGGTATCCCTTCTTGATCTCCTCAAGGGTCTCAATGCCGTCGATACCCGGCATCCAGATGTCCAGCAGAACCAGGTCAGGGGTCGATTCCCTGATCCTTTCCAATGCCTCACGCCCACTCTCGGCGCACAGGACCTCGAAACCCTCATCGGAAAGGATACCCTCCAGGGACTGAAGGATGCTTTTTTCATCGTCAACAACCAGGATTGTCCCAGCCATTTGCCTGCCCCTCAACTCAACACCTCATCATCTCCGCCGCTATCCTGGCCGTCCTCTCCGATGCCCCCCCTTTACCAAGGAGATCCTTTATCCGGCGCAGCTTTCCTATTGTCCTTTCCCTGAGATCGCCATCTTCAATAAGCCTCAGGGCCTCTGAGGCAAGCCTCTCAGGTGTTACCTCATGCTGGATCAGCTCAGGGGCCACCCTTTCTCCGGCCACCAGGTTTGCCAGACCTATGAAGGAGGTTTTGATAAGGATCTTGCCCACCCGGTAGGAAAGGGGGGTAACCCTGTAAACGATAACCATGGGAACCTCCATTATGGCCGTATCCAGGGTGGCGGTGCCCGAGGTTACCAGGGCCACACGGCACTGGTCCAGGGCCCCGTAGATATCCCCCCTGCGGACCTCTATGTCCAGTGAAGACCCGGCCATGAAGGGATCAAGGAACCGGGGCGTCAGGGTCCTGGCCAAAGGAAGCACGCATCGGATATGGGGGTACCTGGTCTTGAGGATCTCCACCGCCCTTAGCATTACAGGGAGCATGCTTCTGATCTCCTCCCTCCGGCTCCCGGGCACCAGCCCCACCACGGGGCCCTGAGTTTCCGCCGGCCCTGTCCTTGTACGATGCCGGTCCTGCCGAACAGAACCGGACCGCCCACCATATCCTGACGACTCAAAGGCGTCTAAGAGGGGATGTCCCACATAATCCACAGACACCCCCCTTTCTCTGTAAAAGTCCTCCTCAAAGGGGAGGATCACGGCCATCCGGTTCACACGCCGGGCGATTTTCTTCACCCGTCCCCTTCTCCAGGCCCACACCTGAGGACTTATGTAGTACAGGACCGGGACCCCCAGACGCCTGGCGGTTCGGGCCATATGTATGTTGAAATCGGGATAGTCCATGAGGATCAGGAGGTCTGGGTGGCGGGTTTTCAGGATCTCCTTCAGCCTGCGGGCCGCCCTGAAAATGGTACGAAACCTCTCAAGGACCTCGGTCAGACCGACCACCGCCATATCTGACGAGGGGACCAGGATTTTGACCCCGGCCTCTCTCATGTTCTCCCCCCCGACACCACAAACTCTGAGCCCGGGGCAGAGGGGCCTCATGGCCCTCACAAGGTTGGCGCCGTGTAGGTCGGCAGAGGCCTCCCCGGCAACAATGAGAACCTGTCTGTGATCTCTCATATCAGAAAGCGGGACTGAAATTCTTCGACCTGTGCGGTTACCTTTAGTCCGTGGGGGCCTCTGCCGACG
>DREN01000215.1 GCA_011051075.1 Deltaproteobacteria bacterium
AGCCCCTGACTTGTCATAAATCATATCGTGGGGAGCATCACCTGATTCTTGACGTCTGGATAAGATGTGAGATTAAGACGACTGTGCGGCTGAGGCCGCACCTACCTTAAGGTCATTCCCGAAGGGGCCTTACCGGAGATGACGTCATATCATGCACCTGTCAACAATTGGGTAATGCTCCCATATCGTGCTTACTGAAATCATCAGATTCCAGGACTACTGCCAAGGGTCATGATTTCCACCCATAAAAAGGCTATTTATCCAGAGGTCTTGCCTCGTCAATGAGCATTATGGGGATATCGTCCCTGATCTCGTAGAGCAGCCTGCATCGGTCGCAGATCAGGCCGTCTCCCCCCTGGGTGAGATGGATTTCCCCTTTACATTTGGGGCACGCCAGGATATCCAGAAGTTCTTTGCTTATGGTCATTCCTCGCTCCTTTCAGATTTTGTGGTTTCTTCAACTATCTCCCTGATCCCATTAAAAACATCCCCAACCCCTATCTCCTTCATACACGTCATATGGGAGCACCTCTTCTTGAAACAGGGGCTGCATTCCACACCGGACCTGATGACCCTGTGACCTTTACCGTAGGGTCCGGTCCGCCAGGGGGCCGTGGGGCCGAAGAGTGCCACTACAGGACGACCCATGGCAGCGGCCATATGCATGGGGCCGGTATCAGTGGTAATCAGGAGCCTGCACCGGGTGTAAAGGCAGGCCAGCTCCTTAAGGGTTGTCCGTCCGGCCAGATTAAGGGGAAATCCCTCCATCATGCGGCAGATATCATGAATGACCGGTCTGTCAGTGGCGCCCCCGGTGAAGACGACCCTGCACCCCAGCTCCTTCCTCATCCGCCCTGCCAGGTCCGCAAACCGTTCAGGATCCCAGAGTTTTGTCTGCCATCTGGCAACGGGGTTTATGGCCACGAGGGGCTCTTCGCCTACCCCGGCCCTGGCCAGCATCATATCCACGGATCGCCTCTCAGCCTCGGTAAAGGGGATACGTCCGTCCCACAGATCGGTACGGCACCCCAGGTATTCAGCCACCCGGAGGTAGCGGTCAACGGCATGTTCTTCGTAATTTACCGGAATGGCGCGTTCATTGAGAAAAAGCCCTGCCCCTTCCCTGGACCCTGTCATGCCGATCTTCCTCTTCCCCCTTGAAAGTCCCACCAGCACACCGCTTTTGAGCAACCCCTGAAGATCGACAACAAGGTCATATTCAAACGACCTAAGCTCTCTCAAAAAAGCCCATACCTCGCGCAACGGTCCCAAGGATCCGGGCCTATGCTTCAGTGTTCTTTCCCACGACTTTCTGCGGCACAGGAGAACCTTGTCTATGGCCGGATGCCCTTCAATAAGCGGTTGGGCAGCCTCTTCCACAAGCCAGTCGATCCTGGCCCTGGGAAACCTGCCCCTGAGGACCTGGAGAAAGGCGAGCGCATGGACAACATCCCCGATTGCGCTCAGCTTGACGATAAGGATACTGGCGGGATCTTCCCCGTTCAAAATGCGACCCAATAGGACCCCCAAATCTTAACAGACCACTGCCTCTTGTCCGGAATGCGGGATATTCTCAAAGAATCAACGACACCGGCTGATCTTGGGCCTAACGCCTTATGCCTTATGCCTTGTGCCTTCGACGATCCATCTGGCCGCCTCCAGAAGATCATCGGCCGTATGAAGAGGCCTGAAAGGGAGTCCGGGAAACACGTACTCAAGGTCTCCCCTTCCGTAGCCGGTCTTGACCAAAATTCCCCTGGCACCGGCATTTCTGGCCAGCTCAACATCGGTGGAGCGATCGCCTATGACGTAAGAGTTCTCAAGGTCAATATCAAAACTCTCACAGGCCATCTTTATGAGCCCCGTGCCGGGCTTTCTGCACTCACAGGAGACGCTGTACTCAGGCAGTTTGCCCCCGGGATAATGGGGGCAGAAAAAAATCCCATCAACCCTTGCCCCCTCCCCTGCCAGCAGGGTCTTCATACGATCGTGCACCTCGTTGACCAGTTCCAGGGGAAAGTATCCCCGGCCGACCCCGGACTGGTTTGAAACAACAACAACCAGATATCCGTTTTCGTTAAAGAGCCTGATCGCCTCCGCGCTCCCCGGAAGAAGCACAAACCGGCTGATATGGTTGATATACCCCATCTGTTCGTTTATTGTACCGTCCCTGTCTATGAAAACAGCGGGTCTTTTCAAAGGTCATCCCTCCACAGTCCCGTTATCTTCTCCCAGACCTCTTCCCACCCTATGGCCAGCATGCATCTGTGATCAACAGGGCACTCCTGCTTCAGGCAGGGGGCGCACTCTGTGTCATGCCTTACAACCACAGCACCTGGTCCCCGGGGTCCTGTAGCCACATGATCGGTGGGGCCGAAAATGGCAACCGTGGGCACCCTCAGGGCGCAGGCCACGTGCATGAGGCCTGAATCGTTGGTCACAAAGATGCGGCACCGGCTGATCAGGCCCATGGCCACGTTCAGGGATGTGCGGCCGCACAGGTTCAGGGAGTCGTGTGCCATTGAACTGCAGACAGCCCCGCAGAGATCCTCCTCCCGGCCGCTACCCAATATGAGGACCCTTGCCCCCCACTCTTCAACTGCCCTGTCACCGAGCCGCGCAAATCGCGCCGGCGGCCACCGTTTAGCCCCCCCGAAGATGGCGCCGGGGCCCAGGCCTACTACCACCTCGTCTTTCCCTATACCCTCCCTTTCCAGCACGGCCCCGGCCGAATCCCGGTCCTTGCTGGAGAGATGTAAAACCGGGTCCCGGCTCTTCGCCTCCCACCCCATGGCCCTCAGGATGGACAGGTAGTACTCGGACTGGTGCAGTTTCAGGACCTTGCGCTCAGGTTCGATACTGTGGGTAAGCAGAAATCCCCGTGCGTCCGTACCGTAGCCCACTCGAAATCTCACGCCGCCCATAAAGCACAAGAGGGCCGCTTCAAAGGCATTCTGGAACAGAATGGCCAGATCAAACCTCTGCCTTCGAATGAGTCTTATAACCCTTGCTACCTCACGAAAACCGGTGAAGGCGCCCTCCCCCTTGTTGAAGGGGAGCACACTGTCCACTGCGGGATGTGCGCTGAATATGGGGGCCACCCACGGCTTTCCCAGGACAGTGATCCTGGCTTGGGGAAAATTATCCCTCACCGCCTCCAGGGCCGGAAGGGTCATGACCGCGTCCCCCACCCAGTTGGTGGAACGTATGAGGATCCGCCTGATCCCTTTCTTATCCATATTTCATGGTCTTACAAAAGGCCGGAACCTATGAGTCTGGTCCGGGGATTCCAGTACTGCCTGGCACAACCGGAAATCCGCATTCAATACTCAATCCGGAGAATCCCTGAATCCCTAAATTCCTCCATCCCTGAATCTTCCCCAAGAACAAAGACCTGTTCAATGAGTATCATCCCTTCTCCCGCTCCACCATGGCCTCCTTTATCATATCGAAAATCCCCTCCTGTCCGGCTGGAAAGGTGAATCTGATTGACAGATAGGCCAGATCCTCATGGGCCTGAACAAGGGGGGCAAGCCTCATCCAGTCCTTTTCCGTTGTAACAAGGTACCCTGCCCCTACCCTCTCCTTTTTTCGCATCAGGGCGGCCATATCATCCACGCTCAGGGGTTGGTGATCCCTGTATTCCCTGAACTCCAACAGATCGGCGCCAAGGCGTACCAGGGTATGCCGGAACTCTTCCGGCCGGGCAATGCCGGCAAAGGCCATGACCTTCTTTCCCTTCAAAAAGGCCGGTTCAAAGATCCTGCCTGAAACGGGAAAGACGAGACTGTCCGGGATATGATCCGCACAGAACTGGGGTATTGAAGGGAACCGCCCGGTCAAAAACCCCCTGGTCCTTTTTACCGGGTCTTTAGCGGTTCCTTTCCCAAGGCCCTGGTCGGTCCTGCACCTGGTGAGGATGAAGGCGTCTGCCCTCCCGAGCTGGCTCAGGGGCTCTCTCAGGGGACCCCACGGCAGGAGGTGGCCGTTCCCAAAAGGCTCTGTCCCATCCATAAGCAGGAGATTCAGGTCCCTCCTCAATCCCAGATGCTGAAACCCGTCATCAAGTATAAAGAAGTCCGACCCGAACTTCTTATGGGCGTACATCCCTGCCAGGTACCGCTTCTTTGAAACTATCACACAGCTTCCCGGGACCGCCCGGGCAAGGAGGAAAGGCTCATCGCCCGCCTCCCCGGCATGGGTACGGATTTGTCTCCCATCGGACACCTCTAAAAGATCCTCCCTGTACCTTCCCCTGTACCCCCTGGAAAGGATGGCTACACTCAGTCCCTCAGAAACGGCCCACCTGC
Organism: Deltaproteobacteria bacterium; assembly: GCA_011051075.1. GTDB lineage: Bacteria > Desulfobacterota > DSM-4660 > Desulfatiglandales > Desulfatiglandaceae > Desulfacyla. The sequence continues at coordinate 4,311 of DREN01000215.1, forward strand.
CCAGCGTTACCACGGCCGGCGTCTTTCCGGTGCCTCCCGCGGTTATATTTCCCACACTCAGGACAAAACCGGGGAGCATATTCCCTTTTAAGATCCCCCTCTCATAGGCTTTAACACGGAACCACACACCGGCCCTGTAGCAGAGAGAGAAAAGGGCCAAGGGAATAGACCATAGGGAAAGGCCTCTCCTCTGATGGATCCTGGACCACCCGGTGAGAGGAAAGGCCACCTGTCCAGAGGGTCGCAACACCGCCCTCCGGGTCATGTCTACTCTGTTTTCCCTCTCAGCCTCCCTCTCAGGTCCCATGGGTCATGCTCTCCTTCACGTGGTGCACGACCCTTCTCAGTGCCCCCTGGTTATCCTCAACAAACCCACGTGCCCGGTCACCCATCCGCCTGAGCATCTTTTCATCCTGAAGCAGGGCCTTCATGGCCTGGTAGAGTCCCTCTTCATCCTTAACACGCCACCCTCCACCGGCCTGGAGCAGGGCCTCTGACATGGCAACAAAATTGCGGGTATGGGGACCGAACAGGACCACCTTGCCCCAGGAGGCAGGTTCCAGCAGGTTGTGTCCGCCTATGGGAACAAGACTGCCGCCCACAAAACTCACCTTTCCTAGGGCATAAATACGGCCAAGCTCACCAATGGTATCTAGGACCAGCACATGGTAGTCTTCATCCCTCTCAGGTCGAGTCAAAGGGGTCGCGGGAGGATTCCCGGACCCGGGGAAAGCCTCTGGAATTTCAGTCCTCAACAGGGCCTTCAGGTCTAACCGGCTGGCCGTCTTCACGATCTCACGGGCCCTGGCCGTGTCTCTGGGGGCCACCACCAGGCGGAGACGGGGAAAGGAGGGACAAAGTCTCTTAAACACCTGGAACAGGGCCTCCTCTTCACCGGGATGGGTACTCCCCGCCACCCACAGGGGATCGGAGGGTTTTAGGGCAAGATCGGCAAACCACCTGTCGCGCTCCTCCTTGCCCATCGGTTCCATCTCCCTGTCGGATTTGATGTTTCCCACTGTAACGACCCTTGCCCTGTCCAGACCCACCCGCAGGAGCCTGGCCCTGTCCAGGTCAGACTGCATGAGGCACAGATGGAAGGGAGCAAAGAGCCTGCGGGCAAGAAAAGGGACCCTCGAATAGCCCTTGAAGGTGCGTGGGGAAATCCTGCCGTTCACCAGGATGCTCCTTACGCCTCTGGCCTTCAAACGGGAGAGGACCCCCGGCCAGATATCGGTCTCGATAAGGATAAAAACAGCGGGCCTGAGAAACCTGATCATTCTCTCAACACACCACCACGCGTCAACCGGCATGGTGAGGATTGTGCTTACCCGTGGACCTAACTTCTCCCTCGCCACGGCCATGCCCGTGACCGTCGTTACTGTGAAGACAACAGGCCTCTCAGGAAATTCCCCCTCCAGGGCGTAGACCAGTGGGACCGCCGAAATCACCTCTCCCACTGAAAGGGCGTGAATCCATATACCGCCTCCCGGGCGGGAAACCCGGGGCAGGCCCAGGGACAGTCTTTCCCTGGTACGTTCCACCAGTCTCTGAACCTTTCCATTGTTTCGATGAGTCCTCCTCAGAATCCATAAGGCAGGGAGGCAGAAGATGAGACAGATGGTCCAGACAAAATGGTAAAGAAGCATGACCCGCTCAGACCCTTGTTGGGAGTTCAATGATGAATCTGGTGCCCCTGGGCTCGTTGTCCCTGACCCGTATAAAGCCGTCATGATCCGCTATTATGGTACTTACTATGGCGAGCCCCAGACCCGTCCCCTGTTTCTTTGTGGAAAAATATGGCTCAAACAGACGGGTCTTGTTTTCCGGGCTTATCCCCCTCCCGTTATCCGCCACCTCGATGGTCACCATCCTGAGGACCTTGTCGTAACGAAGATCGATGACCACCTTCCCCTCTTCCTCAATGGCCTCAATGGCGTTGTCAAAGAGGTTAATCATAACCCTTCTTATCTGTTCCCTGTCCAGATTAAAGAGGGGGATATCCTCTTTAGGGTCGTTGAACACGAAGTTTACCTGCCGATGGGACTCCCTGTACAGGCTCAGGGCCTCGTTGATAATCCCGCGTATATCCGCGGGCGCAGGGTTGGCGGCAGGCATGCGCGCGAAGTTGGAAAACTCGTTTACAAGACGTTTCAGCTCCTCCACCTGGGTAATGATCATCCCTGTACATTCATCAAAAACCTCCGAGTCATTCCCGTCCAGGATTTCCCCGTATCTCTTCCTTAGCCGCTGGGCCGAAAGCTGAATAGGGGTCAGGGGATTCTTGACCTCATGGGCTATGCGCCTGGCCACCTCCCGCCAGGCGGCCATCCTCTGGGCCTTTTCTATCTCACTCAGATCCTCGAACACAACCACGAGGCCCAGGTAGCTGCCCCGGTCATCACGAAGCACGTTGAGAGACACCAGGAGTGTCAGTCTCCTGTTCTCTATGGACAAAGCGATCTGCTGCTCGATGTAGCCTTTTCTGAAAAGGAGATCATCCTTCAGAAATCCCTCGATGACCCTGCAGTACTCCTCTGAAAGGACTTCTTTGTACTGCTTTCCGATAATATCTTCCGCCTTTATGCCCAGCATCCTCTCCGCGGATTTGTTCATGGTGAGGATCTTCCCGCCGGCGTCGGCAGACACCACGCCCGCCGCAACGTTGGCCAGGACGATTTCCATGTAGATCCGCCTCTGTTCCAGTTCAAGATTACTCTCGATCAACTCCCTGTTGGCCTGCTCCAGCTTGTTCTTGCTGGTTCTCAGATCCATGGTCATCCTGTTGAAGGAATTCACAAGCATCCCCACCTCATCCTTTGTCTCAAGGTCGATAAAGAAGTCGTAGTCCCCTGAGGCGATCCGGTTTGTCCCTTCGGCCAGTTCCTTTATGGGCACGGTGATCTCCTTGGAGAGATAAAATCCGAACCACACCGATGAAAAAATTATGAGGAGTGTAACGATGGAAAGGGTGATCATGTGGCTCGCCATTATGGGATTCTTGAGCATCTTCAGCTGGCGGTACTCCTGAAGGCCCTTTGAAACGGCCTGGAGACGGTTCACAAAGGCACCTGGTACGAATTTGGCCGCCACCACCAGACCAACCACGGCCTTTGACGGAGTCCGGGAAAAAACAGGGACAATGCCGCTGACCAGATCCCCGTGGGATGAGGGCTGGATATGCTGGTTGTCAGAACCCTTCTCAATGCTCTTTTTCAGTATCTCCAGATCAGGTCCCTTGAAATCGGAAAGATCGATCCTGTGGTCCTTGGAAACAGCTATCAGCTTCAGTTTTGTGGAATAGATCTGGAGGGAGGCCAGGCCAAGCTCTTTCCGCTTCTCATCGATGAATTTAACCAGCTTCTCCTTTCTCGACGGGATCATGAATCCCTCGTAGGTTATGACTCGGCCAAGATTATTGCCAAAAGAGAGGATCTCATCTGCCATGCCCTTATAGTAATCCTGTCCAACTTCCAGGGAGCACTTCAAGGACCGCTCTATCTGAAGGTTGAACCAGTACTCTATGGACGAGGAGATAAACTGAACAGACACGAAAAACAGGATTATTGTGGGAAGGAGGGAAAGTGTAACAAAGGCCAGGACCAGCTTGGTCCTTAACCTGGCCCCCATAATACTTTTTTTCCTCTCAAAGAGAAGTTTGACCAGGTTCCTGACCGTAAGAAAGAGGAGGAGGAGCAGGAGAATTACATTGATGTTGATGAGGGCAAAGGCAAAAATACTGCTCCCGAAAGGAAGTGCCTGCCCAAGGTGAAAGATGCGCATCCCCAGGTAGATGAGAAAGGACACTACCACACATAGGAAGATAATCAGGTATCGTTCCCTGCGTCGTCTCCTGAGATCCTGCTTTTCTGCCTCTAAGTAGTCCTTCATGATGGCGGATCAGGTAATGGCGGCGGAGCCTGCCTCCCTATGGTCAATATCTAAAATCAACCGAATACCAGTCGGTCTCGAAATCCCACAGGGAGAGGAAAAAGAAAACATAATGGAAATAAAAGGGGAGCCTGATCTTGTCCAGTTCGGCCATCATGCTGATCTGGTAGCGGTTTCCTCTCTCAAGGTTGTGAAGCTCCGTAACCTTCAGACCCACAATTTCGGACATGAGTTTCTTGGCCTCGCCGAAATCCTTCACATATATGGGCTTGTTATCCCTGGATGACAGCCTCACAATGTAGACCTTCTTCAGACTGTCGTACCTGATCTCGTGGCTCACCTTCAGGTCGGCGATGCTCCTGTCCCACCACCAGTTCCTGACCTCGTACAGCCTTACAAAAAAGGTGAACGTGGTGCTCACCCCGTTGTCAATGGCCCTTTTCATCTCCTCGGTGAAGCAATCGGATACGGTGAAGTAGGCCAGAAGATGGTCCTGGGTGTTGGTTATAACTATATCAGTCAGTCTGGCCTCTGCTCCCAGGGCGGATCCGGTGAAACACAGGCATGCGGCAAGGGCCAGCAGAAGGAAGGGTTTCAAGGGTTTATGGTAAGATGGCCTTTTCTTCATCACCTTTTCCCTGGGAAGAGGGAGACTAATCGAATCTCCGAAAAAACAGTCTATAGATTCAGGAAAAAGATAATAGGTGAGAGGAGATGAAAATGCAAGCCCTAACCAGGCCCGGACAGGGGATAATGGAGACCGAACCCTGCGGAATTCTTCTACGGAGGAAGGGGCAGTGAGATACGGGGCACTATTTCGCTCAAAAGAAGCAGGAGTATCTCAAAGGAGCTAACCTGAGGGACGGGCCCTGTTTTTACTTCCGGAACATACGCACAAAAGCAACCCGTTCTCAGGCGAGAGCAGGCTCGGACAGGCCAAAGGCGGGAATTCTAACCCTGTTTCTGCTGCAGTCCTCCTGTGAGACGAAAGTACACTCCTTCCAGTGTCTCTTGGACTGCATCAGAGATGTGAGCATCTGCTGGTTCAGGAAATGGCCCGACTTCTTGACAACAAAATGGCCTATTACCGGAGACTGAACAAGAGAGAGGTCGCCAATGAAATCCAGGACCTTATGCCTGACAAACTCATCTTTAAACCTCAACCCGTCCTCGTTGATTATCCTGAAATCGTCAATAACCACGGCATTGTCAAGGGATCCTCCTCTGGCGAGTCCGTTTGCCTTGAGGGCCTGGACATCTTTGAGAAAACCGAAGGTCCTGGCCTTACTGATTTCCCGCACAAAATCGCCACCTGAAAAATGGAGCTCAAATTCCTGATTTCTCAGAAGGGGGTGCTGAAAATCGATGATATAGGAGATCTTGAGTTCTCTTGAGGGATAAACTGAGATGGACCGGTTGCCATCATCAACCTTGAAGCTCTTCTTGATGACAATGAAACGTTTAGGGTCCTTCTGTTCGCGGATCCCCGCGCTTTTCACCAGGAATACAAAGGGGGCCGAACTGCCATCCATGATAGGAACCTCGGGCCCGTCGATCTCCACCACGGCATTATCGATCCCCAGGCCGTAAAAGGCCGCCATCAGGTGTTCAACGGTAGAAACCCTGCATCCGTTAACACCGATGCTTGTGGCAAGGGTGGTGTCAGATACGTTGCTGAAACAGGCATCAATGGCAGGTTGGCTGGGCATATCGGTTCTCACGAACCGTATCCCGGTATTGCAGGAGGCCGGTTTGATGTTGATTCTTATCATTTCACCGGAATGAAGACCTATCCCGGTGCAGCCTATCTCTTCCCTCAGCGTACGCTGTCTGTAATCCACCATTGAACTCCTTATGCTCAACTGTCCGTTCCGAATCCTGATGTGAAAGGTAGACAGCAAGTAGCGTGCCAACGGCCCAGGGTGAGAGATAAAAAGGAAGGTGTGGCCCTATGGCCCTGAAATTAATAACTATTTTATCTGGCGAAATATCTCACCTACCATGAAGGCCCTTCATGGGGGCGCAGACATGTGGCAAAAATAACACACCTGAAACAGCGAATCACCTGTCCTCTCCGTCCTTGCAAACCACGACCCTTTCCTCTATCATAGAGGCGCAAAATATCCTGGATACCGTTCCCGAACAAAGTTCACCGGAAAATCCTCAGGATCTCCGGTTCGAGGAATCCATGCTGACTGGCAGAGCAACATATCTGAGACATCTCCTCGTTCTCGCACTGGCCCTTTGCGGTTGTTATCCCACCCTCACAAAGGAGCCGCGGCACCCTGAAGAGTCCATGGTGCCTGTCCGCTTCTTTCATCCCCTGTTTCAGGATGACATGGACAGGGACTCCCTTGTATCGGCCGTAAGAAAAAACATCTGCTACCTTAACAGGCTTGACCCGGAAAAACCATTTTTTTACGGTTCCCGGATTTTTCCCTGCAGCCATGTGATAGAAAGTTACAGGGCCTTCCTCTCACTCATGGAAAAAGATTTGACCCCTGAGGAACTAAACGAGGCCATCATAAGAGATTTTCTCATCTATCGGGCCGCGGGACGGGTGGGGAACAACCATGTGCTCTTTACCGGATACTTTGAGCCGGTCTATGAGGCCAGTCTTAGACCAGGTCCTCCCTTCACCTATCCCATCTACAGAAAACCCGACGATCTGATAATCACCGATCTCTCCCTGTTCAGGCCCAGGTTCAAGGGAGAAAAGATAACGGGCCGGATTGAAGGGGGAAGGCTGGTCCCCTACTTTTCCAGAAGGCAGATCGTGGATAAGGGCCTGCTCAAGGGGAGGGGACTGGAAATCGCGTGGTTGAAGGATCCTGTGGACGTGGCCTTCCTTCAGATACAGGGCTCTGGCCGGCTGAGACTCCCCGACGGTCAGACCATCTGCGTGGGGTACAGCGCCTCCAACGGGCACCCCTACCACAGCATCGGCCGCTACATGATAGACAAGGGGTATCTGTCAAAGCAGGAGATATCCATGCAGTCCATCAGGAGGTTTCTCTCCGAGCATCCGGCAAAGACAGGCGAAATCCTTAATCACAACCCCTCCTACATATTCTTCAGACCCCTGAAAACAGGCCCTCTCGGCAATATAGGGGTCCCCCTGACACCTGGAAGATCCCTGGCCCTGGACTCCAGGCTTTTCCCAAAGGGGGCGCTGGCCTTTATCTCATGCAAAAGACCCTTGATCAATGAGAGGGGTCAGATAACCGACTGGAAGGAATTCTCCCGTTTCATGATAAACCAGGATACGGGAGGCGCCATCAAAGGGGCGGGCAGGGCCGATATCTTCTTTGGAAGCGGCCCTTACGCTGAAACGGCGGCGGGCCACCTGAAGCACGAGGGGGAACTGTATATACTGGTCAAAAAACCCCAGCCTGGAGGAGAATGACAACGATGCGAATGAACCGATTGCTTTTGTTGACGATCCTTGGAATGGCCCTCGTGGTGGAATGTGCCGTTCCTGCCTGGGGTGAGAGCTGGAGCATTACGGTCAAGATCAGGGCGGAAAACGATCCAAACGCACGCCTGTTTTTCTGGTATGCCGGGCACGGCCACACCCTCAAAGATGAAGGATTTCTGGTGCCCGTTGACGCACCGCCCCCCACATCTCCCCAGTTCAAGCTGAAGGCCATTCATATGCGGGTGAACGGGGGCCATAATATGTGAAACTGCGACCGGGGCACAGCGCCCATGCTCTGGGTTAAAACCCCTTCCGCTGCCACCTGGACGGCCCAGGTTAAATTTGAGATGCCGTCCCGCCTGGGCCGTCCAGGTGGCAGCGGAAGGGGTTTTAACCCAGAGCATGGGCGCTG
>DREN01000231.1 GCA_011051075.1 Deltaproteobacteria bacterium
AACCACGCCCAGGAGCCACAGCCGGTACGATCGGGACCGCTCTGGATGGTTCTGGCGCATGTTAACCTCGTCTGCTACAGGAGGCCCTTTGTGGAGGGCAGATTCCCGCTGAGCCGGGCCTCCGTACCGGTTGCCTGGTCCAGGGCCCTCCCGAATGCCTTGAACATGGCCTCGGCCACGTGGTGCGGTTCATGCCCTGCCATCAGATCGATGTGCAGGGTCACGCCCCCGTTGACCGTCAGAGCGCGAAAAAACTCCCTTATGAGGCCGGTATCAAAGGTGCCGGTGAAGGTCTTTTTGATGTTTACCCGGTAGGCGAGGATTGGCCGGTTGGATATGTCGATGACCACCCTTACCAGGACCTCGTCCATGGGAACGGTCGCCTCTCCGTACCTCCTGATCCCGGCCTTGTCGCTCAGGGACTTGTTCAGGGCCATCCCGAAGCAGATCCCCAGATCTTCAACGGTGTGGTGATCGTCGATCTCCCTGTCTCCCCTGGCGTTCAGATGGATCTCCATGAAACCATGTGCCGCCATCAGGTCAAGCATATGGTCCATGAAGGGGATGCCCGTGTCCACAGTGGAAGGACCTCTCCCGTCCAGATCCAGGGTCAGGGATATGTCCGTCTCCCTGGTCTTCCTGACTATTTCCGCTTTACGGTTCATTCTTCACCCATAGGTGCATAACCAAAAAAATGGTGGAGATGAGGGGATTCGAACCCCTGACCTGTACGTTGCGAACGTACCGCTCTCCCACCTGAGCTACACCCCCACTTAAAAGGGACTTCACCGCTCTCCAAACCAGTGGATTTGGGTTTTGTCCCGCACCCATTTTACTCATAACACTTTAGTATACACATTTATGGGATTAAAGCAATATTTTTTTAGCACTGCCCGTGGAAATTGTTTGACATTAGACCTGATTGTGGTAAAAGTTGGATCGTTGCCCCCGTAGCTCAGGTGGATAGAGCACCAGATTCCTAATCTGGGTGCCGCATGTTCGAGTCATGCCGGGGGCACCATAGTAAACTCACGGATGCGGGAGAATGCCATGGTAAAATTTAAGGCTATTTTACTGTCCGTCCTCATAGCTGCCGGGGCAGGCCTTGCCGGATGCTGCGGCAGTCCAGGAGAAGGTGGAGGTGGAGGCACGGCCGAGGTCAAGATAAAGCAGCATACCACCGGACAGGAGCTGATCGACCTTAAGAAGGCATACGAAAGCGGTGCCATTACCAAGGAAGAGTACGAAAAGCAGAAGGAGGCGATCCTGGAAAGAGAGTAACAGACCCGGCTTACCCCCCCCGTTCCGGTTTTCCCTCCTGTGGGCCTTAGCCCCCCTCAGGCCCGCTCTACAACCGAAGGAATATCAAAGCACCCCTTGATCGCCTCTATTGTTGCTCCAATGCTGGCAGAGGGCACCACGCCGGTAATCGAGGCTATTGTACAACTGAGACCAAGGAGATCAATCCGGGCCTTCTCCAGGGAACCGAGGAGCTCGCTTACTATCCCGTACCGGTCCCCAAAATGGGGGCCGTTCATGGCAAAGGTGGCCACCGGAGCAGTGTTTTCCGTGTCAGGCCCGGGGGATAGCGCGCCTAAGAGCCGTTCATGGGACCCCTCCGGGATGAGAGGCAGGCAGAAGCCCACTTTTTTGCTCTCCTTTTTACCGCAGGGACCTGTGGCCAGGAAGGAGAGATTCAGACCGAGCCTGGCAAACTCCTTGAAGGCCATCCCGAACTCTCCGATCCTGCGGGTATCCATCTCTACCCTGATAAGTTCCTGGTTATCCTGGTACTCCAGTCCATAGACCTTTGGCCTCTGCTCCTGAAATGAGGCCACCACCTCCTTGTATAGCTGTTCCTTCCCCTCCTGTGCCTGTTTCCACTCCGCCAGGCTCTGGTAGCCGCTGAAACTGAAAGGCCCGAACAGGGCCTTGCTTGCTCTGTTGAGGATCTTGTCATCAAGGACAATGGAAATGGTGGAAGGGGAGCTTGCCAGGGCGTTGATCTGAACGTCTTCCTGTCCAAAGGCCTCAAACAGGGCCCCCGTGATCTCAGGATTTCTCTTGTGGGGGAAGATGGATAGGATGGTGTTTCCAGGGTGGAGGAGGGGCGTGTTTTTAAGTATCTCTTCCAGCAGGCCCTGCGCCCTCCCGGCATCCTCAGCCTCCATTGCCATGTTGAACCCCCAGGCATGATCGTCAGGCACACAGGTAACGTACGGCAGATTTATCATATTTTCCGCAATAGGGCTGAAGAATCTCGAAGGGCACCCCCCTGTCCGTCTGGGGCAGGAGAGGGAGATCAGGGTCACGTTTCTAAGGACCTTGCACCCGCTGAGTTTTTCTGGGGGAGACATAAGATAAACCTGGGCAGCATGTCCTAAAGTTGAGCGATCAACGGCCAAAGGCCCTGAAGAAAGCCCGCATCAAGGGGAAACCGTGTCTGCGGAGGGGCCCGTCGTGGCCGTCTTCAATTTACCCCTATAACAGGGCCGTCACTACCTCCCAGAGACCCTCGGTGTCAATGGGCTTGGCAATGTAATCGTCCGCCTCTGTGGCCATGCCGTCCGCGTGCGTGTAGGTGGTCGTGGGGACAGCTTCACCCACGGCGGTGAGAAGCACGACAGGGATATCCCGGGTCTTTTCATCTGCCTTGAGTTCAGCGCAAAGCACGTAACCGTCCTTGCGAGGCATCATTATATCGAGGATGATCAGGTCCGGACGTCTTTTCTTGATGGACTCCTCACCCTCAATCCCATCGTAGGCCTGCCCTACTTCACACCCCTTGCTCTCCAACATCATTGAAACCGTTTCCACCAGATCAGGGTCATCATCCACTACCAGAATATACTTCTTATCCATAACCCAATCCTCCTTTTCCCGGTCGCTGATCACCGGTTGTAAGTCATAAAGCTCAGTCGTGATCTATGGGGAGTGAGCAAAAGGGTAAAGCTCACAAGCCGCCAAGGATATATTGCTACTATATCTGTAAATCCCGTTAATGGTCAATTATAAATCACAGGTCCTTGGGTCTGGGATAAAGTCCGCTCCGTTCCACGATCTCCGGTACCTTTTCCTCCCATTCGATGGCCATTATGTGAAAGCCGCTCACGCCCTCCAGTTCCTTTAACCTCTGGATGGTCTCGACGCAGATGTTTATTCCCTCCTGGGCCTGCTTCTCCTTGGGTACCCCGGCCATCCTCTTGACCACTTCGTCGGGCACGTCCATTCCGGGGACGCGGTTCTTCATATACTTGGCCATGCCTGCTGATTTAAAGGGGGTCACCCCGGCCAGGATATAGACCTTTTCGTGAAGGCCCCGGTCACGGGCCTGCTTCATCCAGAGTTCAAACTTGTCCAGATTGTAGATACACTGGGTCTGGATAAATTCCACGCCGGCGGCGATCTTCTTTGCCAGACGGGGGACCCTTATCTCAAAGGGGTCTGCAAATGGGTTGGCAGCCGCTCCCACAAACATGGCAGGTGGTCTCTTGATAGGGTCTCCGCCAAGGAATTTTCCCTCATCCCTCATCAATCTCACGGTCTGAATCAACTGCATGGAGTCAAGATCAAAGACGTTCTGCCCCTGGGGGGAGTCCCCGAAGGTTTGATGGTCCCCGGAAAGGCAGAGGATATTATGGATGTCAAAGGACGCTGCCCCCAGGATATCGCTCTGGAGCGCGATGCGGTTTCGGTCCCTGACCACCATCTGCAGTATGGGCTCGAGTCCCATCAGTTTGAGGTGTATACAGGATGCGAGGCTGGAAAGGCGGGTCACGCTGGTCTGGTTGTCGGTAATGTTGATGGCGTCAACATGCTCTTTTATCATTTCAGCCTTTCTGGTGATCGCCTCAGGGTCGCTCCCCCTGGGAGGCCCGCACTCTGAAGTGACTGCCAACTGTCCTGAATCAAGGACTTTTTCAAGCCTGCTCGGTGTCTTTACGCTCATTGTCTCACATCCTCCCTGACCACTTTTCTGGGGCCCCCGGCCCGTTCTGTTGACCAGTCCTTGATAGGGGCTATTTCCTCATACTCGTCCAGCCTGCCAAGCTCTTTCAGCCGGTCGATAATAAGCTGCCATGCACAGTCCAGGTCTTTACTTATCTCGCACTTGCCCTTTGTGGAGCCGCCACAGGGACCGTTGAGAAGTCTCTTGGCACATCGGGATATGGGACAGATGCCCGCTGTCCTGTCCAGGATGCACTTGCCGCAGCCCTGACAGCGTTCGCTCCACACCCCTCTCTCTTCAGTCACCCCCATAAAACAGGTGTTGACCCCGGGATATACATGGGTGGCAAAGTACTTCTCGGCCATGAACTGAACCCCGACCCCGCAGGCCAGTGAAACAACGGCCTCGTACTGATCAATGCTGTTCCGAAGCTCCTCAAGATACTCGTGATCGCACTGCCTTTCAAGGGTGATCTCGTCTATTTCCGTCTTCAGCCCCTCGTTCATGAAGAACATGCGCATGGAAGAGGCCAGGACCCCCACCTCCTTCTTGCCGCCGGCCTCACAAACGGTGACGCACTCATTGCAACCCGCAATGAGGATTTTCCGGTAACCTTTTACCATCTCTATGATTTCCTCAATAGGCTTTTTGTTTGCAACGATCATACCTTTATCTCCTCCTGTTGATTGTGGATTGCGGAGCGGTTTTCTCAGCCCTGTTTATCTGTTAACGCTTCCGAAATCCGCAATCAGATCATGCTGCCTTTCCCATGGCTTCCTTTATGGGATTGGGGCCCATTTCCGTTATCTTTTTGGTCATTTCAACGGCATACTCCGCGAACCTGGGGCCTTCTCCTGAGGAGAGGTTGAACATCTTTACCCGTTCACCCCCCACGCCAACCTTGTCCAGGATGGCCTTTGCCTGCTCCACCCTCTTGCGGGCCCTCAGGTTCCCCCTGTCAAAGCGGCAGTCCCCCTCCATGCAGCCCACAACGTAGACGCCGTCGGCCCCCCTCTCAAATGCCCGGAGGATATGCAGAAGGTCCACCTTCCCGGTACAGGGCACCCTGATAATCCTTATTGTGTCTGGATATCTGAGACGCATCGAACCTGCCAGGTCCGCGGCCGTGTATCCTCAGAAGTCGCAGCAGAACGTTATTATGATGGGTTGAAACTCTTCCATGAAAAACTCCTTACAGTAATCGGCATCCTTCATTCACCAGTGTACACCTTTTTCGAAAAAGCGTGTATTATCGAATTGAATGCCGATGTAGAGACTGGAAATTGGAAATTTGAAATTAGGTAAAGCATCTACCTCTTTTTCATCTTTGTATTTTTTCCAATTTCCAATTTCAAGTTTCCAATTTCACTGCCAAAATACAAGATCAACCAAGATCAACAAAGTGTCAACTACTCTTGACTTGTCGTGAAGGACGCCCAATAATCGATGCTCAGTGCTCAGAAACCCGCATTCCTGTGGCTTGATGATTGAAAGACCCGCAACCCGCAACTAATATCCGGTTCCCCACAGATCACACCGCCCCCTCAAGCAGCGCATCTACCTTGGCGAGGATCTGATCGTCTTCATACCAGTTCAGCTCTATGGCCTTGGCCGGACATTCGGCCGCGCATATACCGCAGCCGTGGCACAGGGCCTCGTCGATCTCGCTTGCCCCTTCTGCGTTGATTCGGGGTACTCCGTAGGGACAGGCCCGGACACAGATGAGGCATGCCGCGCATCTTTCCTGATCCACCCTGGCCGTTACCGCGGAAAGCCGGATTTCGGGCTGTGACAGGAAGGTGGAGGCCCTTGCGGCCGCGGCCATGGATTGAGAGATGGCCTCGGACAGGAGTTTGGGGCCGTGGGCCGTACCGCACAGGAAGATCCCCTCGTTGGCAAGGTCCACGGGCCTCAGTTTCACATGGGCCTCAATAAAAAAACCCTCGTCGTTTCTGGGAAGCTTGAGTATGGACGCTAATTCTTCAGTATCTTCCGCTACCATGCCCGCGCTCAGGACCAGGCGGTCGGCATGTATAAGGACCTCCCTCTGAAGCACATGGTCCTTGAACGTGACAGCTATTCCCTCATCGGCGGCCTCCACCTGCGGTGGGTTATCCTGACCAAAACGGCAGAAAATAACCCCCTGTTTTCTTGCCTCGGTGTAGTAATCCTCCAGGAGCCCGTACATGCGCATGTCACGGTAAATGATGTAAACCTCCGTATCCGGGTTAAGCTCTTTGATATGGATGGCGTTCTTCACCGCACTCTGACAGCAGACGCGGGAGCAGTTTGGGTTTTCATGGTTGCGGGATCCCACGCACTGGATCATGACCACCCTCTGGAGATCCGATGCCCCCTTCAGCTCCAGCCTCTTGCCCAAAGAGATCTGGGTCATCACACGATGATCCGTCCCGTAGAGGTACTCTCTGGGCGTATATTCCCTGGCCCCGGTGGCCAGGATTACCACACCGTGGTCTATCTTTCTCTCGTACATGCCAGGTCCCACCATGATCTCGGTGGTAAAGTTGCCCTTGAACCCGGTGAACCCAACGATAAGGGACTCTGTCAGGACCTGGATCTTGTCGTTCTGGCTAACCCTGTCAACAAGGTCCGTGAGATACTTCTGGATATCCGCGCCCTCAATGGTGGTGGTCAGTTCCCTGGAAAGCCCCCCCAACTGGGCCTCCTTCTCCACTATTACCGTCTCTATTCCCTGTTCCGCCAGACCAAGGGCCGCGTTCATCCCCGCCACGCCACCTCCGATAATCAGGGCGCGTTTGTTTACGGGTATGCTCTTCTCCTTTAGCGGTTTCAGGAGGCCGGCCCTGGCCACTGCCATGCGGACCAGGTCCTTGGCCTTGTTGGTGGCCGCTTCCGGATCATCTCCATGGACCCACGAGTCCTGGTCCCTGATGTTGGCCATTTCAAACAGGTACTTGTTAAGACCGCAGGTCTGCAGTGTTTCCTGAAACAGGGGCTCATGGGTGCGGGGTGAGCATGAGGCCACGACAATCCGGTTGAGCCTGTTTTCCCTGATAACCTCTTTGATCTTCTCCTGGGTATCCTGGGAACAGGTAAAGAGGTTTTCTTCCGCATGGGTTACAAAGGGAAGCCCGGACGCGTACTCGGTTACGGCCGGGACGTCCACCACACCGGCGATGTTGATACCGCAGTTGCATACGAACACCCCAATCCTGGGACCCTCTCCACTCACGTCTATTTCCGGCGGGATCTCGAGGGATCTGGTATCCTGGTCCCTTGCCTCTGACAGGGATCTCCCCGCAGCGCAGGCCGCGGCGCTTGCCTCGGTTACCGATCCGGGGATATCCTTTGGTCCCTGAAAGATGCCGCAGGCGTAAATACCTGGCCTTGATGTGCTCACAGGCCTGAAGGGATGGGTGGCGGCGAAGTTGTACTCGTCCAGTGCAAGCCCCAGCCGCTTGCCCAGGGCTATGGTCTCTTCGCTCACCTCCAGCCCCACGGAGAGGACCACCATATCGAAGATCTCCTGATGGATGATCCCCTCCTCATCGGAGTAGCTTATTTCCAGGTCGTCCGTGCCGGGAACAGGGTCTATGGTATGGACACGGGACCTGACAAATCTCACGCCATGTTCCTCTCTTGCCCTGTTGTAGTACTTCTCATAGTCCTTTCCAAAGGCCCGCATGTCCATGTAGAAGATGGCCGTGTCCAGGGGCTCTTCACTGTGGTCCTTGGCAATGACCGCCTCCTTTATGGCGTACATGCAGCACATGGCCGAGCAGTACCCGTTTCCGCAACGGTTCGTATCCCTTGATCCCACGCACTGGAGCCACGCGATTTTTCTTGGTTCTCTCTCGTCCGACGGTCTTGTCAGGTGGCCAAGGGTGGGACCGGTGGCGCTCAGGATCCGTTCAAATTCCAGGCTCGTCATTATGTTTGGATGGCTCTGGTGGTGATAGATATCCTCATAGGGCTCCGTGTCAAAGACCTCGGCCCCGGGACAGAGAATAACCGATCCAACAATAACCTCTCTCTCAACCTCCTCCTGGGTATGATCGATGGCCTCAGCCACGCATGCCTTTACGCACTGATAACACTCGGAGCAGATCCCGCACTTGAGGCACCGTTCACTCTCTCCCCTTGCCTCCTCTTCATTAAAACCAAGGGCTATCTCTTTGAAGTTGCCCAGACGTTCCTCCGGGGAGAGCTGCCTCATGGGGGTCCTCTGTGTAAAGGGTTCCTCCGTCACTTCGGGCTTTTCGTAGGTCCAGTCCTTTTCTCTCCCCTCCCTCAGGTCGAGGCCGTTGAGGTAGCGATAAATGCTCTTTGCGGCCTCCTTTCCGCATTCAACCGCCTCCACCACGGATCTGGGACCGTAGAACAGGTCTCCCCCGGCAAAGATCCCTTCCTTTCCAGGGACTTCAAGGGTGACGGGATCTGCCTGGACCCCGCCCTGGGGGCTCGTGGTGATCCCCTCCTTTTCAGCGAAAGAAAGATCAGCGGCCTGGCCTATGGCAACAATGACGGTCTCACCTTCCATGGTGGTCAGGTCGGTTTCATCGTACTCGGGGTTGAAACGTCCCGTCTCATCGAACACAGAGGTGCAGGCCATGAATTCCACGCCTGAGAGCACCCCGTTCTTCTCAAGAAAGCGCCTGGGACCCAGACCGTTGGAGATGCTTACCCCCTCCTCAAGGGCCTCTTCCACTTCATAATCCCAGGCCGGCATCTCGTCGGGCTGCTCCAGGCAGACCAGGGAAACCTGGTCTGCCCCCTTGCGCATGGCGGTCAGGGCCACGTCGATGGCCACGTTTCCCCCGCCGATAACGATCACCCTCTTTTTTAGGGAAACCTCGTTTCCAAGGGCCACATCACGCAGGAAATCCACGCCCTTGAGCACTCCGGGAAGGTCCTCCCCCTCCACGTTTAATCCCCGGCTCAGGTGGAGACCCGTACCAAGGAAGACCGCCTTGAAGCCGTCATCCCTGAGACTCTCAAGGGTTACATCCTCTCCAAAGGTAACCCCGGTCCTGATGCTCACCCCCATATCCTCGATGACCCTGATCTCAGCGGCAAGCACGTCCCGGGGCATCCTGTAGGCGGGAATACCCACTGCCATCATACCGCCTGCCACGGGGAGCTTCTCAAATACGGTGACCTGATAGCCCTCCTTTCTCAGGAAATAGGCAGCGCTTAGCCCTGCGGGTCCAGCCCCCACTACGGCCACTCTCTCTTCACGGTCCTGGGCAGTGTCAGGAACAAAGGGTTCATCCTGTGAGAAGTCGTGGTCGGCCAGGAAGCGATGGATATACTGGATCTCTAAGGGTTCGTCCGTGTCTCCCCTGGTGCAGACCCCCTCGCAGGGATGGTGGCATACCCGGCCGCATATGGCTGGAAAGGGGTGGGCCTCCTTGAAGAGTTCCAGGGCCTCCCTGTACTTGCCCTCCCTGGTGAGGGCTATAAAGCCCTGAACGCTCACGTGGGCCGGACAGGTGGCCTTGCAGGGGGCTGTTCCCCTCTTTGAAATGACAAAGGCCCCGGGCATGGCCTGGGCGTAGCGTTTGTGGACCGCCTTTGTTGTGGCGAGTCCCACGTTATACTCGTCCTCTATATCTATGGGACAGACCTTGGAGCACTCCCCGCAGCTTGTACACTTTGAAAGGTCGATATAGCGGGGCTTTTGCAGGATGCGGGCCTTGAAGTTGCCCTCTTCTCCCTCAAGCGATCTGAGTTCCGCCGTGGTAATGATCTCTATGTTCAGGTGCCGGCCGACCTCGACCAGTTTGGGTGAGATCACTCACATGGCACAGTCATTGGTGGGAAACGTCTTGTCCAACTGGGACATGAGCCCGCCAATGGCAGAGGATCTTTCAATTAGATATACGTAGAATCCTGAGTTTGCCAGATCCAGGGCCGACTGCATTCCGGCGATACCGCCTCCAAGGACCATTACAGAGCCTGACATCTTTTTGGACTGATCATCGGGCATAATCATCTCTTCCTTTCTCATATTTTTGCCGTGTCAAGGAGCTGGGGCAGTTTGTCCTCCCAGCCCACGGTGGAGATCATGACCCCCGCCATTTTAAGATCCTTGAACTGATTGATGAGTTCCGCCGCAATGCCGATGCACTGCTTCATCTTATCGGGCGCCTTCTGAATCCCCCTTATCATTTCAGGCGGGATGGAGACGTTTTTGATGTTTCGATCAATATAGCGGGCCATCCCTGCCGACTTTAGCAGAAGGACCGTGGGGATTATGGCCACCCTGTCCATGTCAACCCTCTTCAGGAACTGCCGAAAACGGTGGAGGTCGAAGACCGGGGTGGTTATGGCGAATTCAACACCCCGCTTGAGCATCTTTTCCAGGTTCTTTATCTCTATATCAAGGGCCCCGCCGATGGCCCCCGCGTTCAGGGTTGAACCCGTGAAAAAGGCCGGGCTTCCCATCAGCTCTATTCCTGCCATGTCCCTTCCTTCCCGCATTTTGCCCATGGCCTCCAGGAGCTCCATCAGGTCCAGGTCGTACACCTCCCTTGCCTGGGGGTGGTCCCCGAACCTGATATCTTCGCCGGGGACCGCCATGAGGTTCGATATGCCCAGGGCCGAGGCGGATAAAATGTCCGCCTGCAGGGCCAGGCGGTTTCTGTCCCTGCAACAGACCTGCAGGACCGTCTCCAGACCCTTTTCCTTCAGATAGGCGCATCCCCCTAGGGAGCTCGCCTTCATAACTCCGTTGGCCATCTCAGGGACCACCACGGCATCAAGGCGGCCTTTTACCTGGTTGGCGTTCTCTGTGAGACGGGAGAAATCGTTGCCCTTAGGTGGTTCAAATTCCCCCAACACAACGAATTTTCGAGAAGCGATCTTTTCCTTCAACGTCATGGTCTGGACCTCCGGGTCAATGGGATAATCCGTTGACGGCGTTGGATATGGCCATCTCCAGATCTTGGATTCCAAAGGGTTTAATATGATAGTAGAAGATCTTCTGCTTACGGATCTGGCTCTCTATCTCAGGGGTGTTGTTTTCAGCGCATACTATAACCGGCAGTTCAGGCTCAATCCCCTTGATAACGCAGATGAACCCGTAGTCTTTCTCAAGGAGGGTGGCGTCAAGAACGAGCACGTCCACCCTCTTCTCCTGGAGGGTAAGGAGGGTCTCTTTCAGATTGGGGGTTTTCAGAAGGATAAAACCCCTGTCCCTGAAAAAGGCCCGCAATTTTTCTGAAAGCCCCTCCTCTGGTTCGGCAATAAGGATGACCTTTTGATCGTCCATTGTTTAAAGTCCGTTCAATGCCTATTTCCAGGTTCGCTGAAATCTTGCGACCTGTGCGGTTAGGCTTAGTCCATGGGGGCCTCTTTTCCAAAGGACGCAACAAAATATTCCATCACGACATGGAACGTCCCCTTAGTTGGATTACAGTTTCGGAGCAGGCAGGAACCCGTACATGCTCCAACCGAGATTCTCTCCTGGGGCTCTCCCGTACCTTATTTCAAGCGCATGCTGCCGTCCCTATAAAATGAGATAGGGTTTTGCGTCCTTTGGAAAAGAGGCCCCCACGGACGGACTTCCACCACGGGCGGGATAGATCCCGTATCCACAATTGCTGAACCCTAACCGCACAGGTACGAAATATTGTCACAGGTCTTAAAGCAATCTTCGTGCCTGCAGGTGGAAGGAACTGGGTTTATGTCGTTAAATCAGGAGGATAACGCGATCAGCGCGGTCACGGGAAGTGGTATGGCATTTGGGGTATTTTGTAACATCTTAGAAGGGTAGTGGTTAATAACATTCTGTTATCTTTAATAAATCTGGATAACGGGGAAAAGACGGCCGTATGTTACAAAATTACCCGTTTGGGAACGGGGTCCCTGGGTTCGTTGGAAGACCATGCCCCCGGGACCTGCCTGCGC